>DASSOA010000161.1:0-5115 GCA_035701115.1 Gammaproteobacteria bacterium | reverse complement strand
ACGGGCCGCGCCGTCGGCATGGATGTGCGTTCCGTGATAACAGACGGTCGTCAGCCGGTGGGACGCGGTATCGGTCCGGCACTGGAAGCGCGCGATCTGCTCGCCATCCTGCAGAATCAACCTGACGGCCCCACCGATCTGGCCGAGCGTGCCTGCGAACTGGCCGGCGCCCTGCTCGAACTCGCAGGGCTCGCGGCGCCGGCCGCGGGCAAACAGCTCGCCTTCTCGACATTGAAAAGCGGCGCAGCATGGCGGAAATTCCAGGCGATCTGTGCTGCACAGGGTGGCATGCGCATGCCGCCGGTCGCGCCACTCTCCCATCCTGTCAGCAGTCCGCGCAGCGGCCGCATCACCTCGATAGACAACCGCAAGCTTTCCCGTGCGGCAAAGCTCGCCGGCGCGCCAGTCGCACCCTGCGCCGGCCTGACCCTGGAAAAACACCTCGGTGACAGCATCGAAACCGGAGAGCCGCTGTTCATCCTGTACGCCGAAGCGCCCGGCGAACTCGACTACACGCTCGAATATCTCGAAGCCAATCCGCAGATTTTCACCATCGAGGATTGAACATGTCCGCGCAGTCACCGTCATCCGGCCGCCTGCTCGCGTTCCCCGAGCACTGGCCGCTTGCCGATGCATTGGCTGACAGACTGGCGCTGCCAGCCGTCTCTTATACCCATCACCGCTTTCCCGACCGCGAATCGCTGTTCCGGATCGGCACCGACGTCCGCGGATCGAACCTGCTGCTGATTGCCGACCTGCACGATCCCGATCCGCGATACCTGCAGCTGATATTGCTCGCCGACACGCTACGTGATCTCGGTGCAACGCGCATTGACCTGATTGCTCCTTATCTCCCCTACATGCGTCAGGACACGCGCTTCAATCCGGGTGAAGGTGTTTCGTCGCGTTATTTTGCACGTGCGCTCTCGGCCCATTTCGATTCCCTGACTACGGTTGATCCGCACCTGCATCGTTACCACGCACTTGCCGAAATCTATCCGATTCCGGCCCGCCTGGTGCACGCCGCCGAAACCCTCGCCGGCTGGATTGCCGCGTCGGCGCCGGATGCCGTGCTGATCGGTCCGGACGAGGAAAGCGAACAATGGGTGTCGGACATCGCGCAGCGCGCCGGAGCACCGTACGAAACCCTGGTAAAGCAGCGTTTCGGAGACGAAGACGTGCGCGTGTCGTTACCGCATCCGGAGCGCTGGCGAAACCACGTTCCCGTGCTGGTTGACGACATCATCTCCAGCGGCCGCACCCTGATGGCGGCGGTGTCGCACCTGCGCGAAGCGGGATTGCCGGCACCGTTATGCGTGGCCGTGCACGGCGTGTACGCGCCGGACGCGCTCGCCGGTTTGAAACAGGCGGGCGCTGCCGAGGTCGTTACCACCAACACCGTGCCGTCCGCGACAGCAAGCATAGATATCAGCGCTGCAATCGCTGCCGCGTTGGAGAGCTCGCGATGATCAATCTGAACGAGTTTCTTTCGCAGTCGGATCTGCTGCGGCCAATGGGCCTGACGCTCGCCGTCTGTGCGCTGATCGGACTTGAATTTCACCGCTATCAACGCGCAGAAAACGCGAACCTGGCGTTCGGCACCGTGCGTACCCTGCCGCTGATCGGGCTCACGGGTTTCATTCTGTTCGCACTGGATTCAAGCCATTTGCTGTTTGCGCTGGGTTTGCTGGTGCTGGGGATCTGGCTTGCGGTGTATTATCGGCAGCAGGTCCGCGACGGCCATCATTCGATGATCGGTCCCATGATCGGCCTGCTGTCGTATCTGCCCGGCGCGCTTGTGCTCACGACGCCGGCCTGGTTCGTGGTGCTGTATGCCGTCATCGTGCTGCTGTTTCTGGCGGGCAAACCGCGCATTCACGAATTCGCCGAAACCATCACGGCTTCCGAAATCAGCACGCTGGTCAAATTCGTCATCATGGCGGGCATTATCCTGCCGTTGTTGCCGGACCGGCAAATCGCGTCATTCATTCCGGCCACGTTCCGTGCCGCGTGGCTCGCGGTCGTGGTGATTTCCGGCATTTCCTATCTCGGTTATCTTGCACAGACCTACCTCGCCCGCTCCAAAGGTCTCCTCTTGAGCGCGCTGCTTGGTGGCATCTATTCCAGCACCGCCACCACGGCGGTGCTCGCTGCCCGCGCGCGTGAACAGCCCGACACACGGCTGATTTCCTCGGCGATCGTCATCGCAACCGGCATGATGTATCTGCGATTGCTGGTCATCGCGTTTGTGCTGGCACCTGCCTCGTCGGCGTTGCTCGCCGCACCGTTATTACTGAGCGCACTCGCCGCGGTGATGGTGGCCGTCGTCATGTTTCGTGCCAGGCAGGGAACCGCCGGCCAGCAGAATCTGGCACTCCCGCAACATCCGCTGGAATTCAGCATGGCGCTGCTCTATGCGGGCCTCTTTGTCCTGTTTGTGACGGCCACGCAATACGCCGTGGTCCATTATCACGAACTGGGCGTCGAGGTGATGGCGTTCCTGGTAGGCTTCGTTGATGTGGACCCGTTCGTGCTCTCGATCCTGACCGGGCACATTTCCATCACCCCGCAATCCGCCGTCACGGCAATCGTGATTGCCACCGCCAGCAACAACCTGCTCAAGGCGTTCTACGCCGTTGTGGTCGCGCGCAATCGCGCCGTGGTGCCGGGCGTGCTGGCGCTGATTGGCATCTCTGCTGTGGGTATCGTATGGATCGCGCTCAAATGAGCATCACGCAATGATCCGCCTGTCGTTTCACGGCGCCGCCAAGCAGGTGACCGGCTCGTGCTATCTGCTTGAATGCGACCAGGCCCGCATTCTGGTTGATTGCGGCATGTTCCAGGGCCGCCGCGAAATTGAGGAAGAAAACCTGGAACCGTTCGGGTTCGAGCCTTCAGAAATTGATTTCCTGCTGCTGACGCACGCGCACCTCGATCACTGCGGCCGCATTCCGGTGCTGGTCAAGCAGGGCTTCCGCGGCGAGATCATCACGACGGCACCGACGCGCGAGCTGGCCCGTCTGGTGCTGGTGGATTCCGCGGGCCTGCAGGAAGAAGAACACCGGCGCCGCGCTGAACATGCGTACCGCCGCAAGGAACCGGTGGAAGCGCCGCTTTATACCGTGGAAGAAACCTTCCATTCGCTGGAATATTTCGGTCGCACCGCGCATTACGACTGCGACATCGAACTCAAACCGGGTGTGCAGGCGTGCTTCATCAACGCCGGCCACATTCTCGGTTCCGCTTCGGTTGTCGTGACCGTCACCGACAAGGGCAAGCCGGTGCGCATCCTGTTTTCTGGCGATCTCGGCAATCCCGGCCGTCCCATTATCCGCGATGCGACCCCGCCACCGACGGCTGATTTCGCGTTGATCGAAACGACTTACGGCGACCGGGCCCACCGCTCACGCCCCGACAGCGTCAAAGAACTTTATGAAGCCATCAACACGACCCTGTCCCGCAACGGCAACGTGATCATTCCCACCTTCGCGCTGGAACGCGCGCAGGAGATTCTCTATTACCTGCGGGAAGGCAAGGAAAAAGGGCTGCTTCCCGGACACATGACGGTGTTTCTCGACTCGCCGATGGCAATTTCGGCGACCGAAATCTTCCGCCGCTACCCCGACTGTTACGACCGGGAAATGCTGGACAGCATCAAGGGCGGCGACCCGTTTGCGCTGCCGGGCCTGCACTTCGTACGCGAGGTCAGCGAATCCATGGCGATCAATCGCATTGAAAGCGGTGCCGTGATTCTGGCCGGTTCGGGTATGTGCACCGGCGGCCGCGTGCGGCATCACTTGCGCCACAATCTGTGGCGCGCGCGTTCAAGCGTAGTATTCGTCGGCTACGCGGCGGAAGGCACCCTGGCACGCCAGATCATTGATGGCGCAAGGGACGTCACACTGTTTGGAGAAAGTGTGCCAGTACGCGCCGGTGTCTGGACCATCAACGGTTTTTCAGCGCACGCCGACCAGCCGGTACTTCTGGATTGGTTGATGCACTGCGGGAAATCGGAAACCGTGTTTCTGGTTCACGGCGAACTGGAACGCGGCATGCAGGCCATGCGCGATAAACTGAGCGAAGCCAGCATACGCTGGCATATCCCCGGGATGCATGAACGCGTGAAACTGGCTTGACAGAATTCACAACGCGGCGTGATTCACAACTCCACGTTGTGATCATGCATACGCATTTCGACCCACATGGCGTTGATAATGCCGGCGAAACACGCCAGCAGCACGCCGAGAATCCAGGTGAAATACCACATGTCGCTTACCTCAATACAGTGAATGTTTGTTTTCTTCGACATACGCGGCGGTGACCTTGCCGCGCATGACGCTGAATACCCAACTGGTGTAGGCCACGATGATCGGCAGGAAAATGATCACCGCAACCAGCATGATGAACAGTGTGGTCTGACTCGACGAAGCATCCCAGATCGTGAGGCTGGACGATGGATCGGTGTCGGAGGGCAGCATGAACGGGAACAGGCTGAGTCCCGCGGTAAAAATGATACCGAGAATGCCAATGGCGCTCGCGAGCAGGCACCAGCTGCCCCGATGCCGCCAGGCAAGGAACATCGCCAGCAGCGGACCTGCGAAACCGAGTATCGGCGCGAGCAGGGTCCAGCGATACAGCGAATAATTATGCAGCCAGGCGCCCGGTTGTGCGGCAACCTGTTTCAACAGCGGATTGGAGGGCGCCGATGGATTCACGGCGCTGGTGATCACCAGCCCATTCACACTGTTGGCAAGCCACAGGCCGCCGAGCGCAAACAGCACCACCAACACGCCGGCTGACAGCATCAGCACGCGGCGCGCGCGCAGCGCGACCATGCCGTCTGTCTTGAGCAGCAACCAACCCGCGCCATGCATCAACAGCATGGCAACCGACGCCACGCCGCACAACAGCGCGAACGGCCGCAGCAGTCCGATGAGTCCGCCTTCATACACCATCCGCATTTCGTCGGTGAAATGATACGGCACACCGAGGAAGAGATTGCCGACAGCGACGCCGAACAGCAGCGCCGCAACCGCACCCGCGACCGACATCACGACGTCCCATACCCGGCGCCAACGTGGATCGTTGACCTTGCTGCGGAAATCGAAGCTGACC
>DASSOA010000160.1:0-13767 GCA_035701115.1 Gammaproteobacteria bacterium | reverse complement strand
ACCGCGGTTTCCAATGCCGCGGTGACAACGCCCATCGGCATCGAAACCGGCACTGACGGAGTCAACTGGTCCACGGTTGCCGCGAACAATCTGCCCGCCAGCTGGTCGCAGAACATTCCAAGGCAGATAACCTACACCGGGAGCGCATACCTCGTGGTAGGTGCAAGCGCGTATATCGCAAGCAGCGCCGATCTGGTGAACTGGACGCCGCTGTCGCCGGATTCATCGCTGACTTTTGATCGCCTGCGGGGCGTGCAATGGCTTGCCGATCGTTTCTTTGCGGTTGGGGATGACGATACCGTTCTGACGAGCACCGACGGTGAGACGTGGACGAAACAGGCCGTTGCAGTGTCTGTTCGCAGCAATCTGCATGACATTGCCTACAACGGCAAACTCTTCGTCGTTGTCGGCAGTAACAACGTCGTGCTCACCAGCGCCGACGGCTCAAACTGGAGCGCTATCCAGATAAACCCGGCCGCGCCGGCGGGAACGATATTCACCAGCGTGGCATGGGGCGGAAGCAGTTTCGTGGCAGTGGCGACAGCCGGCGTCATCTATTCAAGCCCCGACGGACTCACCTGGACACCGCAGGTTTCCGGTACCGCGGACAATCTGTGGGGTGTGGTCTGGGTCGGAAACTATTTCGTCGCAGTCACTGACAGCACGCAGGACAGCAATCCGATCATCATCAGCAGCGATGGCATCCATTGGAAACCCACGACCTTCTATGTCTCCGAACCCGTCGCTCTGTTTGGCATTCACTGGGATGGCGCCCGGATGATCGTGAGTGGGTCTGCGACGCCGGTGGCCGGCACACATGTGGGTTTCGTGGCGACCAGCACCGACTGCTTCTGCTGGGATACCTACTACGGCAACGTCAACGACGTGTTTTCAGATGTCGCATTCAACGGAAACCAGTACATCGCAGTAGGCGGATCTTCGCTGTACACCAGCATGGATGCAAAAAACTGGGCGACGCCAGAGCCTGAACTTCAAGGCACGACACTGCAGAAACTTGCCGCACACAATGGCCAGTTGGTGGCAACCGGTTACGCAGGTGCCCTGTTGCACTCGACCACCCTGGTGGCGACCGTCAACGACGGCTCGATCACTACCAAAGTGGATACATCTACGAACGGCACGTTACAGGCATGGGGCAGCAGCCTGAAATTTGCAGTCACGCAACCGGCACACGGTGGACACCGCGACTGGTAGCTTTACCTACACGCCCACTCCGGGCTACTCCGGCAGCGACCAATTTACCTTCACTGCAAACAGCAGCGCAGGCATGTCCAATACCGCGACTGAAAACATCACTGTGAACGATGTACCGGCGGTCGCCCATGACGGGAGCGGCACGATCGTCAGCGGCAAGACACTATATGCTGGACTCTCGGCCTCGACGTCATACGGCGAACAGAAATTCACATACCAGCTTGTGAGCAATCCGACGCACGGCAGTGTGGTACTCACCAACCCATGGGACGGCTCATTCAGTTACACACCCGCAGCAGGATTCACCGGGGACGACAGTTTTGAATTCAATGTAATAGACGACGCCGGAACACTGTCCAATACCGCGACACAACGCATTACCGTGACCGCAGAGCCCCCATCAACCTCTGGCACCAGCAACAACAACACTCCCCCACCGAGCGGCACTAACAGCCCGTCCACGAGCAGTGAGAACACCAATACTGCTAACGGTGGCGGTGCGGATGACTTGCTTGTGCTGTTACTGCTGGTATTACCTGCGGTATTGCGCCGCAGGCGCTGAAAATCGTCCGGATCCGCCGGCGGCGCCGGAATCACCCTACCCTCCCGCTCACGCGCATTGCCCAGACCGGCGAGAGCCGGGCGCCTTGCGCAGCGTGGAAACTGTTCATCGTTCTCATGACCCAGATCAAGCGTGTTCTGGATGAGAATCGGCTAGCTTTAACATTAGCCGGAATGGATTGTCGCAGCGCAATTGCGTCTTCCCGGCAATCCATACCACCGATTGCAGCACGAATATGGCTTCACCTAAACACCAAACCCACGTTACTTCCGAATTTCGGGACGGCGTATTGCCGGATCTTGTCAACAGTATTGATGCAATGCTCGCCTATTGGGACCAGAGCCGCACCTGCGTGTTTGCCAATGCCGCCTATCGCGGCTGGTTCGGCAAGGAGGGCAAAGACGTTGTCGGCACCACCATGCGAGAGCTGCTCGGGCCGTTGTACGAATTGAATCTGCCGCATATTGACGCCGCGTTTGCGGGAAAGAAGCAGATTTTTGAACGGGAAATTCCCACGCCGCGCGGCATCCGCCACGCCCTTGCCACCTATATTCCCCATATCGTCCATGGAAAAGTGGTCGGCATTTTCGTCCACGTTGCCGATGTCAGTGGACTCAAGAAACTGCAGCAGGAACTGAAGAAATCAAAAGACCTGGCGGAACAACTCGCAACGCACGACTACCTTACCGGTCTGCCAAACCGGGCGATGATGAACGAAGTCATACACATGGCGATCGCACAGTCCAGGCGTCGTGACGAACACTTCGCGGTGCTGACAATAGATATGGACAATTTCAAATTCATCAACGATACCTACGGACATGCCGAAGGCGACCGGTTCCTCATCGAAATCGCGAGGCGAATCAGCACCGTTGTGCGTGAAGGCGATACACTGCTGCGACTGGGTGGCGACGAGTTTGTACTGGTCGCCATCAATACCTCATCGGCCACCGACGCCACGGATGTTGCGAAGCGCGTGCTCGGCAGCATAGGCGGTCCGTTTTCCATTGGCGATTCGATCGTGATACCGGGCCTCAGTATTGGCATCGCACTTTATCCGCGGCACGGGACCACCGCGGAGGCGCTGATAAGAGCTTCCGACAAGGCAATGTACAGCGCCAAACGCGCGGGGAAAAACGACTTTGCGATCGCGGCGCCCTAGAAGCTGAGCGCCAAGCGCAGATGAAAGCTGCCTGACCAGGACGCAGACAAGGAACCGGAAATCGATTTCATTCAGGATGTTTCACAGGCGCACGCCGTCAAAATCCACAACCGTCGCAACGTCCGCCTCATAGTCAACGTCGTCGCGCGTAAAACCAAACAGTTTCAGAAAGTCCCGCTTGTATCCCGCGTAATCCGTGAGTTCAAAGAGATTGTCATTGGTCACCTGCGGCCAGATTGCCTTGCAGGCCCGTTGCACATCGTCGCGCAGTTCACGCTCGTCTAGGCGCAGATGCCCCTCCGCATCCAGCACCGGCGGCCGATGGTCCGCGCGATATAGAAAATCGCGAAACAGGCGGTTCTGCTGCTCGATCGCGCCTTCATGCAGACCTTTCTGCTTCATGATCTTGAAAACCAGTGACACATAGAGCGGAATCACGGGGATTGCCGCGCTCGCCTGGGTAACAATTGATTTCAGCACGGCGACACGCGCATCCAGTCCGTGTGCCGCATGTTGCGCACGCAATTGGTTGGCGGTCGCTTCCAGGTGCTGTTTGGCGCGGCCGATGGTGCCGTGCCAGTAGATCGGCCAGGTCGCTTCCGGGCCGATGTAGCTGAACGCGATGGTTCTTGCGTTGTCGGCCAGCACGCCGGCGCCCTGAAGCGCGTTGATCCACAGCGCCCAATCGTCTCCGCCCATCACCGTGACCGTGTCGTTAATCTCTTTTTCGGTCGCGGGTTCAACGCTCACGTCAACAAGCGTGTCCTTGTCGGTGTCGATGGTTTTTCCCGTGAACGGCGCACCAATGGGTTTCAATGCCGTATGTATCAATTCCCCGGTGTCCGGCAGACGGCGCGCCGGTGCCGCCAGCGAGTAGATCACCAGATCCACTTTGCCCTTCATTTCGTTCTTGATGATCTCGATGGCGCGTGTGCGCGTGGCGTCCGAAAAGGCGTCAGCGTTGATGGACCAGCTCTGCAGCCCGTCCCGCCTGGCAAACTTCTCGAATGCCGCCGAGTTGTACCAGCCCGCCGTACCTGTTTTGGTTTCCCGGCCCGGCTTTTCGAAAAAAATCCCGAGCGTCGCCGCACCGAAACCAAATGCGGCAGTAATTCTGGCGGCAAGGCCATAACCGGTTGAGGCACCGATCACGAGTACCCGTTTCGGGCCGTCTTCGCGCATCCCCAGGGTTCTGGTGATCCCGATCTGCTCGCGCACGTTCTGCTCGCAGCCGACGGGATGTGCCGTGGTGCAGATGAAGCCCCAGATTCTGGGTTTGATGATCATGTGCCTGCTCCTTTGCGACAGGGCATTCTACCCGAGCGCTCGCGGCGTTCGCGGTTCGCTGTGCAGGCCGCAAGCGAACGAATTCGCTTACAATCCCCTATTCTGGAATTTGCTGCGGGCCCAACGGACTCAACCCATCGTGAGCGAGCCAATTTTGTCATCGAAACCGGCAATGCCGGTGCTGTCATGAGCGAACGCAAATCCACCGGCAACTGGTGGCAGCATGCCTTCACGCGCTTCACGACGCATTGGCCGCTGAAATCATTCGGCACGATCGCCTATATCTCCGCTTTCATGGCCGTGTATTTCTGGCTGCTCAGACATCCGGCGTTTCCTGTCTTCACCATGCCGCTGACGCCGCTCGACCGCCTGATCCCGTTCGAGTCCTGGAGTCTGCTGCCGTACGCAACGCTTTGGCTTTATATATCGCTGGTGCCGGCCCTACTCCATCTGCGACGCGAAATGGCGCCGTATCTGAGCGCGGTTACGTTGTTGAGCCTGACCGGATTCGCGATCTTTTTCTTCTGGCCGACCGCAGTGCCCAAACCCGATGTGGACTGGGCGCAGCATCCTTCCATCCAGTTCCTGAAGTCGGTGGACACCGCCGGCAATGCGTGCCCTTCGCTGCACGTCGCCTTCGCGGTGCTGACCGCGCTCTGGCTGCACCGGCTGCTGAAACACATGGCGGCGCCGATTCTGCTGCAGTTCATCAACGTCGCCTGGTGCGTACTGATCGCCTATTCGACGCTCGCGACCAAACAGCATGTGGCGCTCGACCTGGAGACCGGGGCCTTGCTCGGCTTCGCGGTCGCAGCCCTGCATTTGTACGTGCTGCCGAGATTTGGCGTATTGGACGTCGCACTGGAATCCGCCTGACGCCGCGATTTCCGGGCGAAAACGAGCCAAATTCCGGAAAAATATTTTATGTCTTGCGACAGACGAAAATTGGTCATTAGAATGTCACTTCAGGTGCCAGAGCCTGCCCACAGGATGCAGACCGGCATGGGTAACCACAGGTATTGGGTTTGATGAATCATTCAGGGGAATCAACCCAACGATCTGATCGAACCGATATTTTTGGCATCGCCAGATGGCGGGCCTGGGCTCCGGGGGTCAGCAAGTCAGAGGATTGGCAGGCATGGATCGACGGCCGGCTCGCACCCGCGCCAGACGCGCAGCCGGACGTGAGTTATCTGCCCGCCTTGTTGCGCCGGCGCCTCGACTTTCCGGGACGCATGGCGTTGCATACGGCCTGGCCCTGCGCAGAGGGATTGGACTCGGTCCAATTGGTATTCGCCTCGCGGCACGGCGCACTGACCCGGACTATGGAAATGCTGACGTCCTTGGCGAATAACGACGTGCTGTCGCCGACGCTGTTCAGTCTCGCGGTCCACAACAGCACCGCCGGACTGTTTTCGATTGCGCGCGGGGACCGCGGCGCGGCCACGGCGATGGCGGCGGGATTGGACACACTGACAATGAGCCTCCTGGAGGGAGCGAACATGGTCGCCGAGGGCGCCCCGAACGTGCTGGTCACCTATACCGATGAGCTCGCGCCGGCACCCTATCAGGGCCACGTCAGCGAATCCTCCAGCCTGCCGTTCGCGGTTTCGCTGTTGCTCACCGCGGCCAGCGGCGACGCGGTGCCCTGCCGGCTGAGCCGGCACAGCGGGCCGGCGCCAGATCTGTCGCCGGAAGCGGCACTGATGCAGTTCCTGGCGGGCGGCTCGCCTGACGTGGTGCTCGGCGCCGGTCAGGCCTGGCGGCTGGAGCGCGTCCATGCTGACTAGGCTTTATATGTACTGGCGCGCCCTGGGGACGGGGTTCTGTTTCCTGAGCTACGGCACCCTCAGTCTGCTCTGCAGCCTGACGGTCCTGCCTGCCATAGTGATTTGGCCCGGCGACGATGCCGTCCGCGAGAGGCGAATCCGGACACTGGTCAGCTGGTCGTTCCGGACCCTGCTCGGGACGATCGCCGGCCTTGGGCTCGGGCGCGTCGAGGTGGAGGGCCGCGAATGGCTGGCACAGGCCGGCGGCAAGCTGATTGTCGCCACCCACCCGATGTACCTGGACGTGGTCGCCATGATCGGCCTGCTGCCGTCGGCGGACTGCGTGGTCAAGAGCGCGATGCTGAGCAACCCGTTTTACCGGCGCTTCGCCAGGGCCGCGGGCTATATCAGCAACGGCGACCCGGCCACACTGGTGGATATTTGCGTGGATTCACTGCAGCGCGGGCGCAGCCTGCTGCTGTTTCCTGAAGGCACCCGTCAGGAGCCGGGGAAACCCTGGTACTTCAAACGCGGCGCGGCGCAGGTGGCCATACGCAGCAACTGCGAGATATTGCCGGTTATGATTGACTGTTCGCCGCCGGCGCTGCTCAAGAGCACCAGCTGGTACCAGGTGCCGGACCGCCCCTGGCGACTGCGGATCAAGGTATTCCCGCCGCAGCCGCTGACCGCTTTCGGCCACCGTGACGACCTGCCGTACGGGGTTGCGGCGCGCCACCTGACCCGCAATCTCGAAGACTTTTTCAAACAGCAACTCGCCAACCATGAACACACTGATCGAAGAACTGAAGCAGCTCATCATCGACTCGCTCGATCTTGAAGACGTAACTCCGGCTGACATTGATGCCCAGGCACCGCTGTTCGGCGACGGTCTGGGACTCGATTCAATTGACGCGCTGGAACTCGGCGTCGCCATCCAGAAAAAATACCAGGTCAAACTGGACGCAAACTCGGCCGACACCCGTCAGCATTTCCATTCGGTGGAAAACCTGGCGAAATTCATCCAGTCGCAGCAACACGGCTGAGCGATTTCCATGCAACAGGGCGTGCAAACGTTGTCGGTGCGTTCCGGATGATACGGACTGCCTTCAAAATGCTGCTGGTGGGAATACTGTTTCTGTATCCCATCGCAATCTACTTCGGCGACGGCTATCTGACACCCAGCCAGTTTCTCGCCGGACTGCTGCTGCTGTTTGCCGGCCGCATTCTGGTCGTGGCATGGATCGCGGCCACGCACCGCAAACGCAATATCGGGATTGCGTTGCTGATGATGCTGGCAGCGGCACTGATTCTGCTGATGCCGAGCGTACCGCTGGTCTATTTGCGGTTATATCCGCTGGTGCTGAATCTGTTCATGTCGGCGGTGTTTTTCGCATCACTGTTCATCGGCATGCCGATCGCGGAACGCATGGCGCGCATGATGAACGATGACCTCCCGCCGCAGGCGGTGGCCTACACGCGCCGCGTGACCTGGACCTGGGCCATCGTGCTGCTGCTCAACGGGCTGCTGTCCTGGTATACCGCGGTTGCCACGTCGCTGGAAACGTGGACGCTCTACAACGGCATCGTCACCTATCTGTTGTTCGGTTGCGTGTTCGCCGGCGAATATCTGCTGCGCATCCATCTGAAGCGCAAATGGGCGGCCGCGGCATGAATGCGCGTTTCATGGAAGCCGATGCGATAACGACTCCCGTCGCGATAAACGGCAGCATGGTTGTCGAACGTCCTGTGTTCTGGCAACGCGTGCACGGACTTGCCGGTGCAATCGCGGTCCACCCTGCGCAACGC
Source organism: Gammaproteobacteria bacterium (assembly GCA_035701115.1). Taxonomy (GTDB): domain Bacteria; phylum Pseudomonadota; class Gammaproteobacteria; order Natronospirales; family REEB76; genus DASSKW01. The sequence goes on along the minus strand of DASSOA010000160.1, from coordinate 5,966 downwards.
TGGGCCCTGGTGTGCGAGGACAGCAGCTGGTTTGCCGCCGGTCTGTTTGCGCTGGCGCAGGCAAGACGCGGCATCGTGCTGCCGCAGGCACCGCAGGCCGGCAGTCTCGCTGCCAGCGGGGCGCAGATTGACGCAGTGTTCACCGACCGTCCGGAACGGTTCCCTGACTATGCCGTGCTGTCGGTAAGCGATGTTGCGCTGGGCGGTTCGACCACGCCCTGTCTGCCGGACGACGACGTACTCATCGAGTCCTACACCTCGGGTTCGTCCGGCGCGCCGAAGTGCGTCACCAAAGCGTTTGTCCAGTTGCGCACCGAAGTGGCCGCACTGGAACGCGAATGGGGTGCACGTCTTGGCCGCGACGCACTGGTCGTCGCCACCGTTCCGCACTATCACCTTTACGGATTGCTGGTCCGCATTCTCTGGCCGTTGCTTGCCGGGCGCACGTTTCTTACCACGACCTGTCTGCAGCCGAACGAATTGCGCGCCTGCGCGGCCACGCGCGACTGCATCATCGTCAGCAGTCCGGCTTTCCTGAGTCGGATCAGCGACTGCAGCGAACTGCCCCCTGCCGAGCGCGTGAAAGCAGTGTTCAGTTCCGGTGCGCCGCTGCCGGACGCGAGCGCCGAAATGCTGCAACGCGACTGGGGGCATGCGCCGATCGAAATCTACGGCAGCACCGAGACCGGCGGCATAGCCTGGCGCGCGTGGTCCGGTGCCGCAGAGCGGCCGCTGTGGCGGCTTATCAACAGTGTGCAAATCGAACTGCGCGAGGAAGCCGCCGGTCCGCGCCTGTGGGTCAAATCCGGATTCACCTGGCAACAGGACTGGATGGCGACCGGGGATCTCGCACGGCTGCACGATGACGGCCGTTTTGTGCTGCTCGGCCGCGCCGACGATGTGGTGAAATTCGAAGACAAGCGTGTCTCGCTGGGTGAAATGCGCAGCCGGCTGATCACGCATGCCTGGGTGCAGGATGCGCGTCTGCTGCTGGTGCCGGGGCGCCGCACTGTCATCGGCGCGGTGGTCATTCTCAGCCCGCAGGGTCGTGCCGCGATGGATGCCTACGGCCGGCTCAGCGTGCGCGACACGCTTCGCGCCCAGCTGCGGGAAAGTTATGAAGCGATTCTGGTGCCGCGTAAGTGGCGCTTTCCCGAATCGCTGCCCGACAACGATATGGGCAAGATCGAATTGGCCCGGCTGCAGCACCTGTTCGAGAAGCAATCATGAACGGCCTGCCGGTCATCCTCGCGCGCCGGGACGGCGAGATGCACAGCGAACTCGATCTTGCGATCGAGACCGGCAATCAGTGGTTCGAGGGGCATTTCCCGGAACAGGCGATCCTGCCCGGCGTGGTGCAGATCGGCTGGGCCGTACATTTTGCCAACGCGGTGCACGGCCTGGGTCCCGCCGTGGATTCGCTCGAGCAGATCAAATTCAAACGGCCGATCTTTCCGGGCGCCAGGCTGACATTGCACCTGAAGCAGTCGGCAGACCGGAACAAACTGCGCTACGAATACCGCGATGCCGAACACAGCTACTCGAGCGGCGTACTGAATTTCGGGACCGCTCCATGAACTTCAAAGCCTGCGCCGTCATTCCGGTGTTCAATCATCACGCCTGTCTGGAACAGATCGTGACGACGCTGCTCGCCAACCATTTGCCCTGCATACTGGTGGACGACGGCAGCGACGCCGCAACGAAACAGGTGCTGACAAAACTCGCGACACAACATCCCGACGTGGATTGCATCACGCTACCGCGGAACGCCGGCAAGGGCGTGGCCGCGATGACAGGGATTGCACGCGCCGGCGAACGCGGCTTCAGTCATGCGTTGCAGGTGGATGCCGACGGCCAGCACGATCTCAACGATGTACCGACCATGCTGGCGCTCGCCGAACAGCATCCGGGTAAACTGATTTCGGGCGTTCCGGTTTACGACGACACCGTGCCGGCGGTGCGTTTTTACGGCCGCTATCTCACCCATGCGCTGATCTGGCTCGACACGCTGTCGCTCAGCCTGCGCGATTCGATGTGCGGTTTCCGCGTCTATCCGGTGGCGCCGAGCCTGGCGCTCGCCGGCCGCGTGAAGATCGGCCCGCGCATGGATTTCGACACCGACATCATGACGCGGCTGTACTGGGCCGGCACCGAAAGCCTGTTCCTGCCGACCAGGGTGCGCTATCCGCAGGACGGCATCTCGCATTTCCGCATGCTGCGCGACAACATGCGCATGACCTGGCTGCATATCCGCCTGTTCCTCGGCATGCTGCCGCGCATTCCCAAACTGCTGCATCGCAACTTCTCGCGCAACCGCAGCCGGCACTGGGCCAATATCGGCGAACGCGGCAGCCTTGCCGGGCTGCGCTTCATCGGATTCGTGGACCGCATCGTCGGCCGCTACATCAGTCATGCAATCCTGTATCCGGTCACGCTGTATTTCTTTGTGACGCATCCGCGCGCGCGACGTGCCTCGCGCGAATTTCTCGCTGCCGCCGGCGTGGCGCCGACGCTGCGCAACAGTTTCCGGCATTTCATGAATTTTTCGGTTTCGATTCTCGACAAGGTCGCGGCGTGGTATGCGCCGGACCGGATCAAGGTTGATTTTCCGGAACACCGGATGCTGTCGGATGCGGTGGCAGGCGGCCGTGGTGCTCTGTTGCTCAGCGCCCATCTCGGCAACCTCGAACTCGCACGTGCGCTCGCCAGCATCATTCCGGGGTTGCGCATCAATGCGCTGGTTTACACCAGCAACGCGCGCAAAGTCACCGCGATGCTGGAAGAAACCAGCGACAAGTTCCACCTGCGTCTGATCCATGTGCAGGAAATCGGGCCCGATACCGCATTGATGCTGCGCGAGAAGATTGCCGCCGGCGAAGTCGTGGTGATCGTCGGCGACCGTACGCCGGTCGCGGAACAGAGTCCGGTGGTCAAGGCGGATTTCCTTGGCCGGCCGGCGCCGTTCGCCATCGGGCCCTACGTGCTGGCGCATGTCCTGGAATGTCCGGTGTACCTTTTTTTCTGCATGCAGGAAGGCCGCCGCTACCACGTTTACATGGAGCCGTTCGCCGACCGCATCGCGCTGCCGAGAAACGGCCGCCTGCAGGCAGCCGCCGAATGGGCCGGGCGCTACGCCGAACGGCTGGCCGGTTATGCGCGGCGTTTTCCGTTACAGTGGTATAACTTTTTCGACTTCTGGACCGGCGACCCGGCACTGCCGGCGCCCAAACCGTTGAACACTCTTCACGAGACCAAACCCGATGCGCGACACAGCAACACCCTCGCCTGATGCTCCGGTAATCGTCGGAGGCAGGCGCCTGACGCTCGACGATGTGTGCGCAGTCTCGCGTGGTGCGCCACTCGCACTGCAAGCCGACGCGGCGTTTCGCAAACGCATCAGCCGCGGTGCCGAGCTCCTGGCGCAATTCATCGCCGACGGCAAGCCCGTGTACGGTGTCAGCACCGGTTACGGCGATTCCTGCACGGTCACCATTCCCGATCACATTCTGGAACAACTTCCTGCGCATCTGGTTCGCTACCACGGCTGCGGTCTGGGCGAATACTTCGATGAACCGACCAGTATCGCGATTCTGGTGACGCGACTGAGTTCGCTTGCGGCCGGATTTTCGGGTGTGCGTCTCGACGTGCTCACGCAGCTCGAAGCCTTCATCCGTCATCGCATTGCGCCGCTGATCCCGCAGGAAGGTTCGGTGGGCGCCAGCGGCGACCTGACGCCATTGTCGTACGTCGCCGCCACCATGATGGGCGACCGGCAGGTTCGCTACAAAGATGCGCTGCGGCCAGCAGCAGAGGTCCTGAAGGAAACCGGCCTGACGCCGCTGACCCTCAAGCCCAAGGAAGGTCTGGCGTTGATGAACGGCACCTCGGTGATGACTGCCCTGGCGTGCCTTGCCTGGGAACGCGCCGAATATCTTACGCGTCTTGCGACCCGTATCACCTCGCTGGTGAGCATCGCGCTCGGCAGCAATCCGAAACATTTCGCGCCGGGCCTGTTTGCGGTCAAACCGCACAGCGGGCAACAGCAGATTGCCGCGTGGATATTCAATGACATGGGTGGCTCGACGCACGAACAGGCGATCCGCATCCAGGACCGCTACTCGATCCGCTGCGCGCCACATGTGATCGGTGTGCTGGCCGATGCGCTCGGCTGGATGCGGCGCGACATCGAAAACGAACTCAACAGTGCCAACGACAACCCGATCATAGACCCCGAGACCGAGACGGTGTATCACGGCGGTCATTTCTACGGTGGGCATATCGCGTTCGTCTGCGACAGCATGAAGAACGCGGTCGCCAACATTGCCGATCTGCTCGACCGGCAGCTCGCGTTGCTGGTGGACACGCGTTTCAACAACGGGCTGCCCAGCAACCTGTCGGGCGTCGAAGGCGAACGCGCCAGCCTGAATCACGGTTTCAAGGCGGTGCAAATCGCAGTCTCAGCGTGGACTGCGGAAGCGCTAAAGCTGACGATGCCGGCCAGCGTGTTTTCGCGTTCAACCGAATGCCACAACCAGGACAAAGTCAGCATGGGCACAATTTCGGCGCGCGATGCGATCCGGGTGCTGGAGCTCACCGAGCAGGTTGCGGCCGCCTGCCTGGCAGCCGCGGTCCAGGCGGTGGAAATCCGGCATCGCCGCGGCAACCGCCCGCCGGCCAAAATGGACAACGCCATCCGTGCCATGGTTGACGACGTGTTCACGCTGTTTCCGTATGTGGAAGAAGATCGCGCACTCGAACCCGAATTGCGCCGTATGTGCGGAGCGGTGGGAAGCCGGCGCTGGAAACTGTATCAATGAGCCGTCTGCAGAAAGCGCTGATCTCGGCACGCACGGAAATCGAGGTCCCGTTCCAGGACATTGATCCGATGCAGATCGTCTGGCACGGAAACTACTTCCGATATTTCGAGGCGGCGCGCGCAGCGCTGCTGCGCAAAATTGATTATGACTATCCGCAGATGGAAGCCTCGAATTTCCTGTGGCCGATAGTCGAGGCACGCGTGCGTTTCGTGCAACCACTGCTGTATGCGCAGCGCATCGAAGTGCAGGCGGGGCTGGTCGAATGGGAAAACCGCATGAAAATCGAATATCTGGTCAGCGGCCTCGACAACGGCAAGCGGCTGACCACGGGCTACACCATCCAGTGCGCCATTGATGCGCGTACCCGCGAGTTGCAGCTGGTCAGTCCGCCCGCGTTGCTGGACCGCCTCAGGAACTATCTGTAACCGCCACCCGTTTTCGGCAGGATTGCATTCAACTCCGTTACCACAACGTCGCCCCGATATGCATAAATTCTCAATCATGAAACTTGCACGCCTGCTGACCGGACCGCTGCTGGTCTGCGTCGCATCAACGGCGTTTGCGGCGTCCTCCGAATCGGACGCATTGCCGGGCGTTGACGTCAGTTTCGTGCAGACCCGTACCCTGCCCGGCTTCAGTGCGCCGCTGGTCAGCCACGGCATCATGCGCTTCGATCAGAAGCGCGGATTTCACTGGGAAATCACCGCGCCGTATCACTACGTGTTCGAGATGAACGGCAGGCAGGCACGCGAGCAGTTGCCGGACGGCAGCGTGCGTCATCTGAACCCGGACCAGACGCCGTGGCTTGCCGCCGTGGAACACATCTTCATCAGCGCGCTTGCCGGCAACACATCCGACCTGCAGCGTTACTTTCAAATCAATGTCACGCCACTGAACAAAGGCCGGCGAGTGCTGTTGATGCCGAAACCGGGGCCGATGGCCGAAGCCATTGTCAGCATTCAGGTCACCGAAAGCGCACCCGGCCACCCGCAACAGCTCGGCATCAAGGAAACGTCCGGCGGCCGCATGGATATCCGCTTCACCCCCGTTCGCAGTCGTCCCGGATCATGACGCAACGACTCCCGGTCGCAGCCAGGTGGCTGATCTGGTTCATATCGCTTGCCACGCTGTGCACTGTGGCAGCGTTGA
>DASSOA010000159.1:0-3856 GCA_035701115.1 Gammaproteobacteria bacterium | reverse complement strand
ATCGGTGGTGATGTACGCCTGCGCCGTGAAGAGATACGGAATCTCCTTTATATAGCGCCGGCTGATGCCGTGCCGGTTCATCCATTCCGCATAGGGCATGAAGTCGGTGCCGACCGTCGCCATCGGATAACCTTCACCGCCCAGCAACTTGAGGTTATAGGCGATGTTGCCGGCACAACCGCCGTATTCGCGCCGCATCTCCGGCACCTGGAAGCACACATTCAGAATGTGAATCTTGTCCGGAAGGATATGGTCCTTGAACGGTTCGGGGAACACCATGATGGTGTCGTAGGCCATGGAACCGCAGATCAGTGCCGACATGGATTGTGCTCCCCAATCATCGAATCAGAATCAGTGCCCAGCTGAGCGCCGCCACGAAAAGTGCGATCATCACTGCCGCCGAACCCAGGTCTTTTGCCAGACCGGACAGTTCATGCTGTTCGGTGCCGATGCGATCCACAGCGACTTCGAGCCCGGTATTCAGCAATTCGACGATCAGCACCAGCAGCGCCGACAGGCAGAGCACCACCCGCTCGACGCCGGAATGTCCCAGCCAGATCCCCAGCGGAATCAGCACGACCAATCCGATCAGCTCCAGCCGGACCGCTTCCTCTTCGCGCGCCGCCCAGACCAGCGCCTTGATGCCGACGCGGGTTGCGCGCTTCAGACGCGCAAAACCCGACAAGCTGTCGTGAGACGGCACGCGGATTGTCCGCTCAGCCCAGCGCCTTCAGGGCTTTCTCGTAGTCCGGTTCGTGAGCGATCTCCGGCACCATCTCCGTGTACATCACCTTGTTGTCCGCATCCAGCACCACAACCGCACGCGCGGTCACGCCGGCCAGCGGTCCGTCCTTGATCAGCACGCCGTAATCGGTGGCAAACTGCTGGCCGCGCATCATCGAGAGAGGTACCACGTTATCCAGATGTTCATTGCCGCAGAAACGGCCCTGCGCAAACGGCAGGTCGGCGGAGATGATCAGGATCACCGTGTCCTGGTGGGTCTTGGCATGTTCGTTGAATTTCCTGGTGGACAGCGCACACACCGGCGTGTCGAGGCTCGGCACGATATTGAGGAGTTTCTTCTTGCCCTTGAAATCGGCCAGCGAAACATCCTTGAGGTCCTTGTTGACCAGTTTGAAATCCGGCGCCTTGGCACCCTGTTTCGGCAATTCACCACTGGTATGGATCGGATTGCCCTGCAATGTGATATTCGCCATGACTGGTACTCCTGGTTTTCGGTGAATTATTCGTAATCGCTGAGCGGCGGACAACTGCACATCAGATTGCGGTCGCCATACGCGTTATCGGCACGCGCCACCGGCGGCCAGTATTTCTGCTGCCGCAACGATGCGACCGGGAACGCCGCCTGCTCGCGTTTATACGCATGACTCCATTCATCGGATGCAATCATTTCCGCAGTGTGCGGCGCCGATTTCAGCGGATTGTCCTCGCGATCCAGCGTGCCATTTTCGACGGCACGGATTTCTTCGCGGATCGCAATCATCGCCTGGATGAAGCGGTCCAGCTCGACCTTGGGTTCGGATTCGGTCGGCTCCACCATGAGCGTGCCGGGCACAGGGAAACTCATGGTCGGCGCATGGAACCCGAAATCAATCAGACGCTTGGCAACATCGTCAACCGTGATCCCGCTGCGTTCCTTGATCTCGCGCAGATCAAGAATGCATTCGTGTGCCACGAGACCGCCGGGGCCGGTGTAAAGCACCGGATAATGCGGCGCGAGCTTCTTGGCAATGTAGTTGGCATTCAGAATTGCGACTTCACTCGCCGCCGTCAGTCCCGGCGCGCCCATCATCGCGATGTACATCCAGGAAATCGGCAGAATCGAGGCCGAACCGTACGGCGTCGCCGAAATCGAGCCAATGCCCTTCTCGTCGCGCAGGTAACCGACGCTGCGGGTATTGGGCAGGAATTTTGCAAGATGCGCCGCAACCGCAACCGGACCGACGCCCGGCCCGCCACCGCCATGCGGGATGCAGAACGTCTTGTGCAGGTTGAGATGCGACACGTCGCCGCCGAACCGGCCCGGCGCCGCGAGGCCAACCATGGCATTCATGTTGGCGCCGTCAACGTAGACCTGACCGCCGTGTGCATGCACGATATCGCACACCTCGCGCACGCCTTCCTCGAACACGCCGTGCGTGGACGGATAGGTGATCATGATCGCGGCGAGATCACTCTTGTGTTCTTCCGCCTTGCGTTTCAGATCGGCGATATCCACATTGCCGTGTTCATCGCAGGCCACGACCACCACCTGCATGCCGGCCATGTGGGCCGAAGCCGGATTGGTGCCGTGCGCGGATGAAGGAATCAGGCACACGTTGCGCTGACCTTCGCCACGCGATTCGTGATAGGCCTTGATGATCAGCAGGCCGGCGTATTCACCCTGCGAACCGGCATTCGGTTGCAGCGAGACGGCTGCATATCCCGTGCAGGCCACCAGCATCTGTTCCAGTTGCGCGATCATGTCGCGATAGCCTGCGGTCTGTTCAACCGGCGCGAACGGATGCATGTGCGCGAATTCCGGCCACGATACCGGCAGCATTTCGCTGGTGGCATTGAGCTTCATGGTGCACGAACCCAGCGGAATCATGCTGCGGTCCAGTGCCAGATCCTTGTCGGCGAGGCTGCGCAGATAACGCAACATCTCGTGTTCGGAATGGTGCTTGTTGAATACCGGGTGCGTCAGATACGCGCTGGCCCGCATCAGCGTTGCGGGAATGCCGTTGAGGCCGGCGTCGTCGAAAGCAACCGGTGCGGCTGCGCTTTTTCCCGCCACCTCCGCGAACAGCGACAGCAGTCCGAGTACGTCGTTGCGGGTGGTGGTTTCGTCCAGCGAGATGCCGACGTGGGCCGCATCCACCACGCGCAGATTCATGCGCTGCGCATGGGCCGCGGCGTGCAGTTTCGCGGTAAGCGCATCAGTGCGAAGCGTCAGGGTATCGAAGAACGTGCCGTTCAGCGGTGCGAAGCCAAGTTGCTTCAGGCCGACCGCGAGGGCCGCGGTCAAACGTTGAACGCGCTGCGCAATCGTCTTCAGTCCCTGCGGGCCGTGATACACCGCGTACATGCTCGCCATGATCGCGAGCAACGCCTGCGCGGTGCAGATGTTCGAGGTCGCCTTCTCGCGGCGGATGTGCTGTTCGCGCGTCTGCAACGCCAACCGGTAGGCCGGCTTGCCTTGACTGTCCACCGTCACGCCGACCAGACGGCCCGGCATGGAACGCTTGAACGCATCGCGCGTCGCGAGATACGCGGCATGCGGCCCGCCGAATCCCATCGGCACCCCGAAACGCTGGGTATTGCCGACCGCGACGTCCGCACCCCACTCGCCCGGTGCAGCAAGCAACGTAAGCGCCAGCAGATCCGCGGCCGCAATCACGCTCGCGCCTTTGGCGTGCAGTTTCTCGCACAGCGCGCGGTAGTCCACGATGTCGCCGTTCGCGCCGGGGTATTGCAGCAGCGCGCCGAAACAATCGGTGTTGGCAGCGTCATCCGGCTTGCCCACCTGCACGCTAATGCCGAGCGGCCTGGCGCGCGTCCGCACGACTTCAATGGTCTGCGGCAGCACGTCGTCGGCCACGAAGAACACATCCGATGCCGATTTGCTCATGCGTTTGACGAGCGTCATCGCCTCCGCCGCTGCGGTCGCTTCGTCGAGCATCGAGGCATTGGCGATGTCGAGACCGGTGAGGTCGGTCACCATCTGCTGGAAATTGAGCAGCGCTTCGAGCCGGCCCTGGGAAATCTCCGGCTGATACGGCGTGTACGCGGTATACCAGGCGGGGTTTTCCAGCACGTTGCGCAGGATCACACCCGGCGTGAACGTGCCGTAATA
>DASSOA010000158.1:0-62438 GCA_035701115.1 Gammaproteobacteria bacterium | reverse complement strand
GCGCCCCGCGACATTGTCGCCAGAGCCATTGACCATGAAATGAAACGGCTCGGTGCCGACCACGTGCTGCTCGATATCAGCCATCGTTCCAGGGAATTCATCCAGGAACATTTTCCGACCATCTACGCACGCTGTCTTGATTTCGGATTCGACATGGCGGCCGGTCCGATACCGGTCGTGCCCGCCGCACATTACACCTGTGGCGGCGTGCTCACGGATCTGCACGGCCGCACCGATCTGCCCGGCCTGTATGCGATCGGAGAAACTGCCTTTACCGGCCTGCATGGTGCCAACCGCATGGCCAGCAATTCCCTGCTGGAATGCCTGGTGTTTGGCACCGCGGCGGCACACGACATCACCACGCGCGACCATGCCGTCGAATTGCCCGACGCGTTACCAAAATGGGATGAAAGCCGGGTGACCGATTCCGATGAAGAAGTTGTGGTGTCCCACAACTGGAGCGAACTGCGTCATTTCATGTGGGACTACGTGGGCATCGTGCGTACCAACAAGCGCCTGAAGCGGGCTGCGAGCCGGATCGAACTCCTGCTGCGCGAGATCGAAGAGTATTACGGCAATTTCCGCATCACCAACGACTTGATCGAATTGCGCAACCTGGCCCAGGTTGCCGGGCTTATCGTGCAGTCGGCAATGTCTCGAAAGGAAAGCCGCGGCCTGCACTACACACTGGATTACCCTGAGGCTGAAACCCGGCGCGCACCACACAGCACGGTACTGGTGCCGGCCAATTTTGCCGGCAATCATCTCGACGTCATCTGGCCCTAGCTCGCCGGCACCGCAAGCCGATTGCAAATCACGATTTGGGTGTTCCGAAGCGCAGCAGCACCCGCAAGCGTCGCAGACCATCGGCACGCGCACTGTCCTGTGCCAGCATCACCGCATGCGTGCGTCCGGTTGCATCCCGAAAGCGCGCCACCAGCAGCCAGCCGCCGATGTAGGCTTCCGGAAGCAGTTCGACCTCCAGATTCCGGCCGTCCCTGCCTGTCAGCCGCCAACCCTGTTCCTGCGACCAGGACAGACGTCGAGGCGTACGCTTCCGGTACAGCACACCATTGCACATCAGACTGCCGGTCACGGCCAGCAGCAGCACCAGCCGGCTCAGCAGCGACAGCGGTAACTGTGCGCACACCAGTGCGGCGATGACGTGGATCATCAGCACCAGCATCGCAATCAGGTGCGACGGGCGGATATCAAGAATGAGCGGTTCGACGTAGGGCTTCGATGACACGGGCTTCAATTTCATCAGCGGGCGCATCACGCCCCGTCACGCGGTACAACAACTCGGGATCGGACAGCTCAAGCAGACGCTCGAACGCTGTCTGTTCGTTTTGCGGTGCATCCGGATAGCAGACAGCAAGATAGCTTTCCAGAACCACGTCGAGTTCCTTCATACCTCGACGGCAACGCCAACGCAGCCGTGACAGTTCACTCATCACTGGCTGCTTTTCGTTGACACAAGTATTCCGGCTTCAGTGCACACTAGTGCTCACGTTCTGCGAGCAGCTTCTTGATCTCCGCGATCGCCTTGGCCGGATTCAGCCCCTTCGGGCACGTGCGCGTGCAATTCATGATGGTATGGCAACGATACAGCTTGAACGGGTCCTGCAGATCGTCGAGCCGTTCACCGGTCGCCTCGTCGCGGCTGTCTGCTATCCAGCGGTAAGCCTGCAGCAGGATCGCAGGACCAAGGTAGCGATCCGGATTCCACCAGTAGCTCGGACAACTGGTCGAGCAGCATGCACACAGAATGCATTCGTACAACCCGTCCAGTTTTTCACGCTCGTCCTTGGACTGCAGCCGTTCGCGGTCGGGCGGCGCAGACTGGGTACGAATCCACGGCTTGATCGAGGCATATTGCGCATAAAAGTGCGTCAGGTCCGGCACCAGATCCTTGACCACCGGCATATGCGGCAGCGGGTAGATTTTTACGTCGCCTTTCATGTCGCCGCAGGCCTTGGTGCAGGCCAGCGTATTGGTGCCGTCGATATTCATGGCGCAGGAGCCGCAAATTCCTTCGCGGCACGAACGGCGCAGTGTGAGCGTCGGGTCAATTTCGTTCTTGATCTTGAGCAAGGCGTCCAGCACCATCGGACCACACTTGTCCATGTCGACTTCATAGGTGTCGATGCGCGGATTCTCGCCGCTGTCCGGATCGTAGCGGTAAACACGGAAGCGCTTGATGTTCTTCGCGCCCTGCCCGGCCTTGTGGGTCCTGCCTTCCTGCACCCGGGAATTCTTCGGCAATCTGAATTCAGCCATGCTGTCAGCCCTTCACTAATTGGGTTATCAGTACACCCGCTTCTTCGGCGGAAACGGCTTGATTTCCTCGGTCATGGTGAAATTGTGCACCGGCCGGTACTCAAGCCTGACGCCACGATCCGGATTCAACCACGCCAGCGTGTGCTTCATCCAGTTCTGGTCGTCACGTTCCGGGAAATCCTCGCGCGCGTGCGCGCCCCGGCTTTCGGTTCGATTCACTGCGCCGTGCATGGTGACGGTGGCGCAGGCGAGAAGATTTTCCAGTTCCAGGGTTTCGGCCAGATCGCTGTTCCAGATCAGCGAGCGATCCGATACCTTGACGTCTTCAAACGCATCGAACACCTGTTTGAGTCGTTCCCTGCCCTCTTCCAGGGTTTTCTGGGTACGAAACACGGCTGCATCGGACTGCATGACTTTCTGCATGCGCAGACGTATCTCGGCAGTTGCCTGCGAACCGTTCGCGTGGCGTAACCCGTCAAACCGATCAAGAACCTTTTCGGTCGCCGCTGCGGGAATATTGCGCGAGGTCTGGCCCGGCTTTACCGTTTGCGCGCAGCGCTGTGCCGCGGCACGGCCGAACACGACCAGATCAAGCAGCGAATTCGATCCCAGGCGGTTCGCGCCGTGTACCGACACACATGCCGCTTCGCCGACTGCCATCAATCCCGGCACCACGGAATCGGGATTACTGTCCTTCAGCGTCATGGCTTCGCCATGGTAATTGGTTGGAATGCCGCCCATGTTGTAATGCACAGTCGGCAATACGGGAATGGGTTCTTTCGTGACATCCACGCCGGCAAAAATGCGCGCCGTTTCGGCGATACCGGGCAGCCGCTCATGGATCACTTCCGGCCCGAGATGTTGCAGATTGAGCAGGATATGGTCCTTTTCCGGCCCCACACCGCGCCCTTCGCGAATCTCGATGGTCATGGCGCGGCTCACCACATCGCGTGACGCCAGATCCTTGGCGTTGGGCGCATAGCGCTCCATGAAGCGTTCGCCGTTGGCATTCGTCAGGTAGCCGCCCTCGCCGCGCACGCCTTCAGTAATGAGGCATCCTGCACCGTAAATTCCCGTCGGATGGAACTGCACAAACTCCATATCCTGCAACGGCAATCCGGCGCGCAACACCATGCCGTTGCCGTCGCCGGTGCAGGTGTGTGCCGACGTGCAGGAGAAGTAGGCACGTCCATAGCCGCCGGTCGCCAGAATGACCTGCTGCGCAAGAAAGCGATGCAACTGTCCCGTGGTGAGGTCCCAGGCGATCACGCCACGGCAGGCGCCGTCTTCCATCAGCAGATCGATGGCGAAATATTCGATGAAAAATTCGGCCTGATGCTTCAGGCTCTGCTGATAGAGCGTGTGCAGCATCGCATGACCGGTACGATCTGCCGCCGCACAGGTGCGCTGCGCAATGCCTTCACCGAAGTGGGTGGTCATGCCGCCAAACGGGCGCTGATAGATCTTGCCTTCCTCGGTACGGGAAAACGGCACGCCGAAATGTTCGAGTTCGATGACCGCCGGAACCGCTTCGCGCGTCATGTATTCGATCGCGTCCTGGTCGCCGAGGTAGTCTCCGCCCTTGACAGTGTCATACATGTGCCAGCGCCAGTCGTCCTCACCCATATTGCCGAGCGAAGCGCTGATACCGCCCTGCGCCGCCACCGTATGGCTGCGCGTCGGGAACACCTTGGTGATGTTGGCTGTGGAAAGACCCGCTTCCGCCAGCCCCAGGGTGGCGCGCAACCCGGCGCCGCCGGCGCCAACCACCACCACGTCGTAGACGTGATCAATCAGTTTGTAGGCATTCGCCATCTTGTTCAGCCTCCAAAAGCGATACGCAGCACGGCGAAAATGCCGCTGAGCGCGACCAGCACGCAGATGAATTTGATCACTATCAGGGAACCGAATTTCGACCACGCGCCATGCACGTAGTCTTCGATCACCATCTGCAGACCCAGATAGGCATGGTAAAAGGCAGTGCCGATGAAAATGACCAGCAGCACGGCAACCAGCGGCGCATGCATCCAGGTTCGTGCCTGCTCATACCCGCCGTGCATCACCAGCAGCACGCTGTACACAAACCAGAGGGTCAGCGGAATCAGCGCCAGCGCCGAGACTCGCTGGCCGACCCAATGCAGGGTGCCTTCTTTGGCCGACCCCAGACCGCGGGCCCGGGCCAACGGATTGCGCAGGCTCATGCAGCACCTCCTTTCATATAGGCAAGCACCACGGTGAGCACCGTCAAACCGAGTGCCACCACCCAGACGGTGTAGCCCGACGCGTAGAGATCCTTGATTTCGAAACCCTTGCCCGCATCCCAGAACAGGTGCCGAATGCCGTTGCAGAGGTGGTAGAAGAGCGAAAAGGTCCAGCCCCACATCAGCAACTGGCCGAGCCAGCTGCCAAACAGCGTATGCGCCGTCGCGTAGCTCGCCGGCCCCATAGCGGTGGCAATGAACCAGTAAACCAGCGCCAGGCTGCCAACCGCAAGGGCGATGCCGGTCGCGCGATGCAGGATGGACATGGTCATGGTGATCTGCCATCGGTAGATGCCGATGTGCGGCGATGTGGGCCGGTTATCTGTCGCCATCGTGTTACCTCGTTCGAATCATGTCAGATGCGGAGCAGAAATCGCTCCCGGTGCGCCATGCTGTGCTGCGGCGCCATCGGGGCATGGGTCAGAAATCGATGCAACGGCCTCCCTTTTCCCAGTCGCCATAACGGGTGGGTTCCGGGCCTTTGGGACCGCCGATTTCCCGCGGGCGGGGTGCCGGGCGGGAATGTTTGCCAGCGCCGCGCGCTGGCGGCACCGGGTCAGACTGGCTTTTTCTTGTTTTGTCGGACATGCAGGTGCTATCAGACTGGATGCAATATTTTACACCCAAAGCCCCGCCGGTGCAGGTCGCGCTGACAGGCGCCACGCCTGGCACTATCATGGGCGCCGTTTTTTAACGGACTTGGACATGAATCCCGACTGGCAGACATTTCTATCCGGCCGCGGCGCACGCTTCAATGGCGACAGTGTCATGGGGTTCGCGTCGCCCCCATCCGCCGGGGCCGACATCGTCGCCGATCTGTCGCACGAAGGTGTGATTGCCGTGGCCGGTTCCGACGCACGCACGTTTCTTCAGGGGCAACTCAGCACCGACCTCGACGCCCTCACGAATCAGACCAGTCAGTTGAGTTCGTGGAGCACCGCCAAGGGCCGGGTCGTCACCGTACTGCGCGTTGTTCAGCGCGGTGACAGCATCCTGCTGCTGCTGCCCCGTGCGTTGCTTGGGACGGTTCACAAGCGGCTGGCGATGTATGTGTTGCGCGCCAAGGCGACGTTGAGCGATGCGAGCGACGAACTGGTCCGGATTGGCGTGAGTGGTGAGCATGCCGTTCAGAAGCTTGAATCCGCGCAATTACCGGTCCCGCCACACGTGAACGCGGTAGCCTCGGATGGCGCCACCCAGGTCATCCGACTGCACGGCCAATGCCCGCGCTTTCTGATCATGGGACCAGCCGACGCGCTTTCCGGAACGTGGACGCTGCTCAGCCAGGCGGGCGTGCAACCGGCCGGCGAAGATGAATGGATGCTGCAAAAGCTGCTCGCCGGCGAGCCCACTGTCTATCCCGAGACCTCGGAACATTTTGTGGCACAGATGATCGGCCTCGAAGAACTGGATGCCATCAGCTTCAAGAAGGGCTGCTACATCGGGCAGGAAATCATCGCCCGCGCGCACTTTCGCGGCACCGTCAAACGCCATATGGTGCGCGCCGGAAGCACGTCAAAGGAACCACTCCGACCGGGCATGACCATTGTCAGCGACGCCAGTCAACAGCCGGTCGCGGAAGTGGTGGATGCACGGCGTCAATCAGGTGATCGGTACGAAATGCTGATCGTTATTCAGGACGATCACCGCCATGATGCGCTGCGGATTCAGGACAGCGGCGACATCGCCACCGTCACCGTCACCCCGGCAGACTGATCTGACTTCATGCAGCGCGTCGCATTGCAATGGCAAAGAATCCGTCCGTCGCGTGCCGGTGTGGCAGGAGTCGCATCGCACCCTCGGCGGTAAAAGCTCCGTTCAAATCGCTGCCGTGGGTTGCGAGTATTTTACCGGCTGGCTCAATCGCAAAATCCGGATGCTGGGACAGGAATTCGTCAACAACGGCGTGATTCTCCTCGTCCAGCAAACTGCAGGTCGCATAGACCAGCCTGCCGCCGGGGCGCACCAGTTGCGATGCGGCAGCCAGAATGCTGCGCTGCAGTGCGCACAGCGCGCCGAGATCGACCGGCTTCCATTTTATGTCCGGATTGCGCCGCAGTGTGCCCGTGCCGGAACACGGCGCGTCCACCAGCACGGCGTCCATCTTGCCCCACCATGATTTGAGACGGGTATCGTTTTCGTCGTGCAGAACGCGGCGTTGAACCGTATCCACGCCGGCACGCCGAAGCCGTGGTTTCAACCGGTTCAATCGCTGCTCCGATACGTCGCATGCGTACAGCACACCGGAATTGTTCATCAGCGCAGCAAGCTGCAATGTCTTGCCGCCTGCTCCGGCGCAGAAATCAACCACTTTCTGTTTCGGCTTTGGATCCAGCAGAAAGCCGATCAACTGGCTGCCTTCGTCCTGCAGTTCAAACCAGCCGTCGCGGAACTGCGGCGTGTTGAACAACGGGCCACGCTTGTCGCGTCGTAACCCAAGCGGAGAATACGGTGTCGGCACCATCTCATAGTCCGCTGCTGCAAGACTCTTGCGCAGCGTTTCGCGGTCGGTCTTCAGCGTATTGACCCGGATGTCCACTGGCGCCGGCTGGTTGAGGGCTGCAGCGAGTTGCAGCGTTTCTCCCTCACCGAACTGCGCCACCAGCCGTTCCGCCAGCCAGTCCGGCAGATTGGCGCGCACCGCAAGCGGCAACTCGAACATGTCCAGGGCGCGCACGCGTTCCACCAGCGAAACCGGGTCGCCGTCGAAGCCGGCCTGCGTCAAAGCCCGGGCACTCCAGCCGCTGTATTTGAGCAGATACGTAGCGACCAGCCATGACGCAGAATCCGCCGCGTCACCTGCTACCGGCAGAGCCAGCGCGGCCAGTTCGCGCCGATGCCGCAGGCAGCCATAGACCGTCTCGGCGGCAAAACCCCGATCTTTCGAACCCATTTTCCGGTTGGCGGAAAAATACCGGTCGATAACAGAATCGGCCGGATACTGCGGTTGTGACACAATTGCCTGCAGCAACTCGGTCGCCTGCAGCAAACGTGTGCGGGCATGGCGTAAGTCGTTCACTGCCGCGCGACTACCGAACGCTCATTCCGGCCGCATCAATGGAAACAGGATTACATCGCGGATGGAGGCCGAATCGGTAAACAGCATGACCAGACGATCAATGCCAATGCCCTCGCCCGCAGTCGGCGGCATGCCGTATTCCAGTGCGCGAACGTAGTCGGCGTCGTAGAACATGGCTTCCTGATCGCCTGCGTCCTTCTCGGCGGCTTGTGCCCTGAAACGCTCCGCCTGATCTTCCGGGTCATTGAGTTCCGAAAAACCATTGGCCAGCTCGCGTCCTCCGACAAAGAATTCGAAACGATCGGTAACGAACGGGTCGCTGTCCTTGCGGCGCGAAAGCGGCGAGACCTCAGTCGGGTAATCAATAATGAATGTCGGCTGCTTTAGATTCGGCTCCACGGTTTTCTCAAAAATTTCGATCTGCATTTTCCCGGCACCGTATCCGGTCTTAACGGGAATTTTAAGTTGTTCGCAAACTCCGCGCAGATACCCGACATCACGCAGCTTCGCGGGATCCAGCCGATTGGCTTCGGCAATGGACTGTTCGACCGACACGCGCCGGAACGCCGGACCGAAGTCATACACTTCGCCCTGATACGTCACCTTGTCGTCGCCATTCAGGGCTTCGGCCAGACTGCGCATCAGGTTTTCGGTCAGATCCATGAGATCGTGATACGTGGCATAGGCCTGATAGAACTCCATCATGGTGAATTCGGGATTGTGGCGCGTGGACACACCTTCATTGCGGAAATTCCGGTTGATCTCGAAAACGCGCTCGAAGCCGCCGACCACCAGGCGTTTCAGATACAGCTCCGGTGCAATACGCATGTAGAGCGGCATGTCCAGGGTGTTGTGATGAGTGATAAACGGACGCGCCGTCGCACCGCCCGGAATGAGTTGCATCATCGGGGTTTCGACTTCCAGAAAGCCGAGCGCGTTCATGAAATCGCGCACGTGCTGGACGATCCGGGTGCGCGTCTGAAATACCCTGACCGACTCCGGATTCATGATGAGATCGAGATACCGCTGCCGGTAGCGCGTTTCGGTATCGGCCAGGCCATGGAATTTTTCCGGCAGCGGACGCAGCGACTTGCTGAGCAGGAAGAGCCTGTCGGCGCGCACCGACAATTCATCCGTCTTGGTCTTGAAGAGCACTCCTTCCGCGGCAACGATGTCGCCGACGTCCCAGGTCTTGAACGCGTCGTACACCTGTTCGCCAACGGTTTCGCGCTGAACAAACAGCTGCAGCCGCCCGGAACTGTCCTGAATGTGCGTAAAACTCGCTTTTCCCATCACGCGCTTGGCCATCATGCGGCCCGCGACATGTACCCGAACCGTCTCCTTGTCGAGCGATTCCCCGCTGCGATGCCCGTACAGACCGTGCAGATCGGCCGCCAACGCGTCTCGGTGAAAGCTGTTGGGATAGGCGACACCCTGCTCGCGAAGTTGCGCAAGTTTCTCGCGCCGCTGCTGGATCAGACTGTTCTCGTCCTGCTTCTCGTTCATTATCGTTTTCCCGATTCCCGGTATGGTATCCGCGGCGGGCGCCACGGATATGTTACAGACCCTGTTTCAGTGACGCTTCGATGAAATCGTCCAGATCGCCGTCCAGCACTTTTTGCGTGTTGCCGGTTTCATAACCCGTGCGCAGATCCTTGATACGCGACTGGTCCAGCACATAGGAACGGATCTGGCTGCCCCAGCCGATGTCGGCTTTGCTGTCTTCCAGCTTCTGCTGTTCGGCACGGCGCTTCTGTTCCTCCATCTCGTACAGCTTCGCTTTCAGCATCTTCATCGCCGTCGCACGGTTCTTGTGCTGCGAGCGCTCGTTCTGGCACGCCACGACGATGCCGCTTGGAATGTGCGTGATACGGATCGCGGAATCGGTCTTGTTGACGTGCTGGCCGCCGGCACCGCTCGAACGGTAGGTGTCCACCTTGAGGTCGGCCGGATTGATCTCGATTTCGATGTCGTCATCCACTTCCGGCGACACGAAGATCGCCGCAAATGACGTGTGCCGCCGGTTGCCTGAATCGAACGGCGATTTGCGCACCAGCCGGTGTACGCCGGTTTCGGTACGCAACCACCCGTAGGCATATTCGCCCTCAAAGCGAACCGTGGCACTCTTGATACCGGCGACTTCGCCGTCCGAAACTTCGATCAGTTCGGTTTTGAACCCGCGCCGCTCGCCCCAGCGCAGATACATGCGCAGCAGCATGTTGGCCCAGTCCTGCGCCTCAGTGCCTCCGGAGCCGGCCTGCACGTCCAGAAACGCGTTGTTGCTGTCCATCGGTCCAGCGAACATACGCTGGAATTCCATGCGCTCAACGCGCTGGCCGAGACGCTCGACCTCGGCGGCAATTTCGCCGATCGAACCGGCATCCCCCTCCTCCGCGACCAGATTCAGCAATTCGGCCGAGTCGGCGAGACCGCCCGTCAGCGCGTCGAGGTTGCCGACCAGTTCTTCCAGCCGCGCACGTTCCCGGCCGAGTTCCTGTGCGCGCTCCGGCTTGTCCCAGATTTTGGGGTCTTCCAGCTCCCGGCTTACTTCCTGGAGCCGCTCGCGCTTGGCATCGTAGTCAAAGATACCCCCTGAGGGCACCGACGCGGCCCTGCAAATCGGTAATGCGGCTTTTGATGGGATTGATGTCCTGCACGGGAGATTCCTGATCGTGGGTCGTTTTCAAAAGCGGCTATGGTACTACAGGGCTCAGGCCGGCTCGATATAGTCCACGAGCAACTGAAGGCGCTGTTCGCCGCGAAATTCATTGACGTCGGGGCGGTACACAATGCGCACCCGCTCGCAATCGACAGGCAGATGGTCGCCGGTCTGACGGAAGGCAATGGCCTCCAGCCGCCGGTTACCAGGGCTCATCAACGCCAGCTTGAGGTGTGCGCCGCCCACAATGCGACGCTCCAGCACACGGAATTCACCGTCGAACGACGGTTCGGGGAACCCCTGACCCCAGGGGCCTGCGTCGCGCAGCATCAGCGCGCATTCCAGCGTCAGCCAATCCGGGGCAAGTTCGCCATCGGTGTGAATGACGCCGGTAAGGTCGTCCGCTGCCAGCCGCAGCCTGACTTCCGCATCGAACGCTTCCGCAAATGGTTGAAAGCGGTCTGCGCCGAGCGTCAGCCCGGCCGCCATCGCGTGGCCGCCGAATTTTTCCACCAGACCGGGGTGGCGCGTCGATACCGCCTCAAGTGCATCGCGAATGTGCAGCCCCCGCACGGATCGCGCCGAACCTTTAAGAGTGCCGTCATCGGCACGCGCAAATGCGATTACCGGCCGGTGCACGCGATCCTTGATGCGCGACGCAACCAGCCCGACCACACCCTGATGCCAGGCCTCGTCGAAAAGACACAAGCCAAATGGCAAATCAGGATCGTCGTCGTGCAGTCCCATGCCGGCCAGAATCTGCATGGCTTCCGATTCCATCTGCACCTCGATCCCACGGCGTTCCTGATTGAGTTCGTCGAGCCGCGCTGCCAGGTCTCGCGCACGCGAAAGGTCGTCGGTCAGCAGACATTCAATCCCGAGTGACATATCCGTCAGACGACCGGCCGCATTCAGCCGCGGCCCGACCGTAAACGCGAGATCCGTTGCCGTGATCCTGCTCGCATCGCGTTTGCCTGCTTCCAGCAAAGCACGAATGCCGGGGATACCGCGGCCCGCGCGCATTCGTGCCAAACCTTGCGCAACCAGCACGCGGTTATTGCGATCCAGCGGTACCAGGTCCGCGACGGTGCCGAGCGCCACGATGTCGAGAAAATCCGCGAGGTTCGGTTCGGGTATATTGCGCGACGCGAACCAATCCTGCTCACGCAATCGCGCGCGCAACGCCAGCAACAGATAAAACACGACGCCGACACCGGCCAGCGACTTGCTGGGAAATCCATCGCCCGGCAAATTCGGATTGACGATCGCATCGGCGGCCGGCAACCCCGTACCCGGCAGATGATGGTCTGTGACCAGTACGCGAATGCCGGCCGCGCGCGCCGCCGCCACGCCGGCGATACTCGAAATCCCGTTGTCAACGGTAACGATCAAGGCCGGCTCGCGCCGGGCGGCAAGCGCGACAATCTCCGGCGTCAGGCCGTAGCCGTATTCAAACCGGTTCGGCACCAGATAGTCGACATCCTTTGCACCGAGGCGTCGCAATGCTCGCACGGCGAGCGCTGAACTGGTTGCGCCGTCGCAATCGAAATCGCCGACAACAAGGATCCGGCGCGCGTGTTTCAGACAGTCGGCAAGCAACTCTACCGCGGCGCGCATGCCGCCGAAACCTTGAAAATCATGCAACGACGACAACGACTGATCCAGATCGCCATCGCTGTGCAGTCCGCGCGCAGCGTAGACACGCTGCAGCAACGGGTGCAGCGGCCGGTCAAACTTTGCCTCTCGCGCAATTGGGCGCCGTTCGATCCGCCGCAGGTTCACGGTTTCTCCAATAACGCTGCAAGCGGGCGGCGGGAACGCCAAAAGCGATAAGTCATTGCAGGTGTCGTACGATAAAACACGGCGCCAGCGGAATAGATATCCACTGCTTTCAACCCCCCGGAACGAAGCGCGGCGAGGAGCGGACCCGCAACGTCCCGTTCCAATGTGGAAAGACTTTCTGCATTGCTCACGTCCAGCGCGATCAGACTTTCATCAGTCAACGGGACTGTGCCCTGCGCCGCGGGCCACGACACGCATCTGCTTCCGGCGAGCAGCGCCAGGCCTCGAGCCAGCGGAAGATCGGTGATTACCTGCCGCGGTCCCTTCTGCGCAATTTCCGGCAATCGACCTCCGCCCCACAGCCAGACACTGTTGATCGCCGGTTTGCCTCCCGCCTCACGAGCCTGATTGACGGGATGCTCGTGAAACAGCATCTGCATCTCATTCATCAGCTGGCGGATTCTTGTCTGGTCGGCACCGGTCGGCATGAAATCCAGCACCGGGTTACCTTGGACTTCTGCCAGATCGTGGGTAACGCAATCAAGGTCCGCCGGCACGCGCAGATACCAGCGCGACGGAACCGGCGCTTCCAGCAGCAAGCCGTCGTCGCGGTACATTCGGTTGAACGTTTCGGCCAGCGCCTCCGCTTCCGCAAGCGTGACGTCGAGCGCCGATCGCGGCAGCATCACCAGTTGATCGCGATCGGCCGCGAGATGCACCGGGTCGGCGCGCAACCAGCAGGCATCATCGCGACACCCGGTATCGGCAAGGCGGGTCAATGGCGCAACAGCAATCCGCGCCGCAGACAAATGGAAAACCTCCGCCAGTGCAGCGTGCGCGCCACCCTCCGTGGCGCGATGCGCATCGCCGCGCGACAGCAACGTCTCCAGCGACTTGCATCTCTGGGCCGGGACCGCAGGAAATCCGGAAAGTAGCAGCGTCAGGTTCATGCGCGGAATCGGTTGTACTTGTGCTTATTATGCCGTTTCCACTACCCTACCCGCCATGAAATTCACCCAGGACAGGCCCGGCGGCGACACAAAAGTCATACGGGCATACGCGCCCGGCCGGATCAACGTCAACGACGTGCTAATCGAACGAAGTTTCATTCTTGCGCCGAATCGCCTGATTGAAAACTGGCCGCCCCAGCGATTTCCGGACATCTCGCTGGAACATCTGCAGGCAGCACTGGAACTCGATCCCGAAATCCTGATCATCGGCACCGGCGCGACGCTGCGTTTCCCGGCCGCGGCCATCCTGGCGGACATACAGCGCCGTGGAATCGGCATCGAAGTGCTGGATACCGCGGCCGCCTGCCGGACGTATAACGTGCTGGTCAGTGAAAATCGTAACGTGGTAGCAGCGCTGCTGATGATCTGAACGTGTTGCACGTTCCGGATAGCGGTTCACTCGAACAGCGAGTCCTCAGACAAGCCTTCGCTCTCCAGAATCTGCCGCAGGCGCTTGAGTGCATCCATCTGGATTTGCCGCACGCGCTCACGAGTAACGCCAATCTGATTGCCCACCTCTTCCAGTGTGCCTTTATCGCGGCCGTTCAATCCGAAGCGCAGCTCCACCACTTCGCGCTGCTTTTCATTCAGCCGCGACAACCACTTTTCAACGATCAGCTGGATGTCGGCGTCCTGCAGCAGCCGCGACGGATCGGCGTTGTTCTCGTCCGGGATGGCATCCAGCAGCATCCGGTCCCCACCCTTCCCGATCGGCGTGTCCACCGAGGCGATACGCTCGTTGAGACCGAGCAGTCGTTTCACGTCCTCCAGCGGCTTGTCGAGGATTTCCGCGATCTCCTCCGGCGTCGGCTCGCGATCCAGATTCTGGGTGAGCTTGCGTGCCGCGCGTAAATAAAGATTCAATTCCTTGATTACGTGGATCGGGAGGCGAATGGTGCGCGTCTGGTTCATGATCGCGCGTTCAATGGCCTGTCTGATCCACCAGGTCGCGTAGGTTGAAAACCGGAAACCGCGTTCCGGGTCGAATTTCTCGACCGCGTGAATCAGCCCGAGATTGCCTTCCTCGATGAGATCGAGCAGCGGCAAACCGCGGTTGATGTACTTGCGGGCCATCTTCACGACCAGCCGCAGGTTGCTCTCGATCATGCGCTTGCGCGCGGCTTCGTCGCCTTTCAGGGAGAGCCGGGCAAAATAGACCTCTTCTTCCGCGCTCAGCAGAGGGGAATAACCGATCTCGGAAAGATACATGCGGGTTGCGTCCAGCTCTTCGGCGCTGAACTGCACGGGCGGTTCGGGATTGTCGTCGTCGAGCTCAGCGACATGCTCTTCCGGACGCAACAGGGTCGCGCTCTCCGTCTCGGTATCCTCATCAGCGAGGACACCGACATAAGGAGCGCTCTCCTCTTCAGCTTCCAGAAAAGCCTCTTCCGGCTCTGATGTGTCGCCGCGACGATAACCACCCATGACGCTTGCGACATTCTCCGCGCAGTGAATATGACTAATCTTGCCAACCAATGCCGTTGCGATGCAAGTCCGGCGCCGTTACCGGCCCGGCGGGCCAATCAAGCCGTCGCTGATGCATCGAAAGCGCTGTTCCGCTAACGCGTATCATCCGCAATCAGCGCCGCGGCAGGTATTGCAACGGATCAACCGGTTTGCCGTTGCGGCGTATCTCGAAATGCAACAGCGGGTGTCCGTCGCGCCCGAGTCCCATGGTTGCGATCCTGTCACCGGCCTGAACCGCGTCTCCCTCCCGGACCAGCATCTCATCGTTGTCAGCGTAGGCGGAAAGGAACTGCTCGCTGTCCTTGATGATGATCAGTTTGCCGTAGCCGATAATGCCACTGCCGGCGTAGACCACCTTGCCCGCCGCTGCTGCGCGGATGTCCGTGCCGCGCGCGGCCGTGATGTCGATTCCCTTCGAAAGCGCGCTGCCGGCGTGGAACTGACGAATCACGCGCCCTGCGACCGGCCAATGCCAGGTAATTCCTCCCGCGGGCGGCGAAAACCCGCTGTCAGCAGCGGTTTGCGCCGTTTGTCCGGCGGGTATCGCGGTACCGGCGACAGCCTGTTGGACATGATTGTTATTTGAGCTGCCGGCGGGCGCGGACAATTTCAGTACCTGTCCCGGCTTGATGAGGTAGTCGGAACCGATTCCATTCCAGCCCGCCACGTCGTGATAGTCGAGACCATAGCGCCAGGAGATCGAATACAGGGTATCGCCTGGTTGAACAATGTAAGTTGCCGGTACCTCATCCGAAGCGGCGCCCAACCCCGGTTGCGTGCCACCCTGCGGCGTCCAGGTCAACGCACCGGCACATCCCGCCACCGCAATCATACAAACCAGCAAGATGACGTTCCGCACAAGTTGCTTCACCCGAGCCCTCCCAGCAGCGGCACGAAACTCACCCGTTCGAGCACTTCGCGTTCATAACGCGATTCGTCGCGGCGCGTGACCAGCAACAACTCCTGCGCCCCACCCTGCGTTCCCACCGGAATAATCATGCGACCGCCGGGCACCAACTGCTCCAGCAAGGGACCCGGGACTTCTTCCGGAGCAGCGGTGACGATAATTCCGCTGTAGGGCGCATGATTCGCCCAGCCCCAGCCACCGTCTGCATGTCGAAAGCGCACGTTGCGCACGCCCAATCCATTCAGCGTCTGGCGCGCGCGTTGCTGCAGCGGCATGATGCGTTCCACACTGAATACCTGTTTGACCAGAGCCGCGAGAATCGCCGTCTGATAGCCACAGCCGGTACCCACTTCCAGCACCGTGTCCGGCACGCCGTTCGCCAGCAGCGCTTCCGTCATGCGCGCCACGATGTACGGCTGCGAAATCGTCTGTCCGTGCCCGATCGGCAACGCCGTGTCTTCATAGGCGCGGCTTGCCAGTGCTTCATCCACAAACAGGTGCCGCGGCGTGGAACGGATCAGATTCAGCACCTGCGGATTGCGCACGCCCTGCTCCCGCAGCCGTGCAACCAGCCGTTCGCGGGTGCGCGCCGATGTCATGCCGATACCGCGAGAGGTGATCTGGTTCATGCCAGCCCCGCCGCCTGCAGCCAGTTGGCGAGCCCATCCAGCGCCATGTAACGCGTCAGATCAATCTGCAGCGGCGTCACCGAAATGCAGCCGCGTCGCACCGCGTCAAAATCGGTACCCGGCCCGGCATCCTGCTCACCACCGGGGGGGCCGACCCAGTAAATCGGACGTCCACGCGGATCCGTGGCACGCGTCACCGGCTCGGACCGGTGGCGGTGGCCGAGACGGGTGGCTTCGACGGCTTCAAGCTTGTCGCGTGGCAGATCAGGCACGTTCACGTTAAGTATCGTGTCAGCCGGGAGTGGGTGACTGAGCAGTCTCTGTACCAGCTCGCGGGTGATCTGGGCGGCGGTGACGTAGTGCTGCGGATTATCGCTTGCCAACGACACGGCAATTGCCGGGTAACCCAGAAACCGTCCTTCTATGGCCGCGGCAACCGTGCCGGAATACAGCACGTCGTCGCCCAGATTGGCGCCCGCATTGATTCCGGAAATCACCATATCCGGTTCCTGCTCAAGCAGCCCGGTTATGGCCAGATGCACGCAATCTGTCGGCGTGCCGTCAACCGCGACCACGCCCGGTTCATTGTGATGAACCCGCAAAGGGCGATCGAGGGTAAGGGCATGACTTGTGCCACTGCGGTTACGGTCGGGCGCGACAATCGTGACGCTCGCCATGTCACGCAGGGCGTCGGCCAGGCAACGCAGCCCCGGGGCGGCGAACCCGTCATCGTTGCTCAGCAGAATCCTCAATGCTGCGATCCCCGGATCAGGTCATTCTGGTTCAGGTGGAATCGTAAGGATACTGTAAAAGCCGTGCTGATATACTCTTGAAAATCACGGACATACCAGAATGGCGCAACGATTCAAACTCGACGACGCAGAGCGGCGGCTGTTCCGGGATGCCGTTGCGGATGCCACACGCCTGCCCGCAATGCCGCTGCCCCGCGGTCCGAGACCCAAACCGAAGGCGCGCTTCACCAGGGCCGCGGAACGTGAAGTGCTGGAAGAAAGTCTGGCGGGCCTGCCCGATCCGAATGAACCACTGATCGGTGACGGATTGTGGTACGCGAAGCCCGGGGTCCAGGATGCAACCGTGCGCAAACTGCGACGCGGTCATTACAGCGTTGGCGCGGAACTCGATCTTCACGGTCTGCGCAGCGACGCGGCCCGCATTGCCCTGGTGGAATTTCTGCAGGGTGCTCACCGCCGTCATGTGCGCTGCGTGCGCATCATCCACGGCAAGGGCTACCGCTCGGGGCCGCAGGGCCCGGTTCTCAAACAGAAGCTTGGCGGCTGGCTGCGGCAACGCGACGACGTCATCGCATTCTGCTCGGCGCGTCCCGCCGACGGTGGAACCGGCGCGGTCTATGTACTGCTCGGTGGACAGAAGTAACCGAAGGTCGTGCTCCAACACCTCATGCGCGCTATAGCGACCAGCTCGTCATTGTCGCACTGGCGGTCGCATTGATCATACAGTGGCGCCCGACGGTGCGATTCCCGTAAGCGACCATCATTTCCTTGCCGCCAGTTGCGCGACCAGCGCGCGCATTGCGCCCTGGCCTTCCTCGCTGAACCAGACCTCCACCAGTTGTTCGTGACTGCGTACACTCAAATCTTCGAACATCTTCGCGAGATCCGCGCGCGCCATGCGCCGCGTTCCTGCCACTGCGCGCGGCGGCAAGACAAGCAGATCGCGGCACCACTTCAGTGCCGCCGGCAGAACGTCGTTGCCCGGCAGCACGTCGTCCACCAGCCCTATACGCAGTGCTTCTTCCGGTGGCACCAGCAAACCCTGCACGCACAGCCGCTCCGCCTGACGCTCGCCCACCAGCCGCTTGAGTGCCGCATAGATGATTGGCGGTACCAGCAGGCCCACCTGAACTTCATTCAGGCCGATCTTGAACTTGCCTGCCGCGGCAATGCGCGCATCGCAGAAGATGGCCATCACCGCACCGCCGGCCGGACTGTGCCCGCTGATCGCGGCAACTACCGGCACCGGCGACAACGCAATGTTGCGCAGCAAATCGATAAAATCCTTCCAGAACGCACTCATGGCCCTGCGATCCAGCTGCAGCAGCGCCGGCACATCGAGTCCAGCCGAAAACATGCCTTCGGCACCTGACAGAATAATGGCGCGCGTTCCGTCGTGTGCAGCGGCATGTATGGCATCGCGCAGTGACCGTACCAGTTCCGGATTCAGCGCATTGGCTGGCGGATGCGCGAGCTGCAGCTCGAGTACCGCATCATGGTCAATCCTGTTCAGCATCGTCGCCTGCTCCTTCTTCAGAGTCGTACGGTTGCACCAGCTCTCTCAGCACAGCAGTTGCATAGGCGCCGGCCGGCAGGAAAAAATCCAGCGTCAGGGTCTGACGATCATCAAATTGCCAGTTCAATTCCCTGACCGGGAGACGGAGTGCGCGCCGCGCACAAGCCACATCCATCTGCTCGAGTCCCCGGGCAAACACTGCCAGGCTTTGTGCGACCGTCTGTTCGAGCGCCGCCGCACCGCCGGCAGCAAGCGTTTCGCCGGTCCCCCACAACGGACCGGTCGGATGCACGTCGCCGGTCGCCATCCGTTCCGGCAACGCAGCATCGGCTTCGACGGCGCGGAACACACTGTGACTGCCTTCCAGCATGCAGACCTCACCCGGTAACGCGGTATTCCACGTTCCGCCGGCGACACGCTCGGACAACACCGAATTGAAAATCAGGCTGCGTGCCGTTGACAGCAGAAGACTGCGTTGCTCGCGATCTCTTACGCTGCGCGGATCGGCAAAAAACCGCTCGGCACGCGCGATATTACCGGCATTCCGTCCAAACCGCTGTGGGCCAAAATAGTTCGGCACGCCTTCCCTGCGTAGGGTTTGCAGTCGCCT
This sequence comes from Gammaproteobacteria bacterium, assembly GCA_035701115.1. GTDB lineage: Bacteria > Pseudomonadota > Gammaproteobacteria > Natronospirales > REEB76 > DASSKW01. The sequence goes on along the minus strand of DASSOA010000158.1, from coordinate 43,546 downwards.
GTCGAGAGCGTCCACGGGACCTGTCACATCGCGCAATACCAGCCTGAAGCGGTTCCCTTTGAGCGCGCCCAGCCGCAATTTGCGACGGTGCCTGACCGACGACAGCACACGGTACTCCGGATGGGGCATCTCGGACCAGTCTGGTTCCGCCTGTTTACCGAGCCACAGGGTGAAATGCTGTACAGTAACCGCATTCCGGTCTTTGCGTCCTGCGTAACTCACATCACGCGCCCTGATGCCAGCGCTACGCGCCAGTTCCCGCGCCACCCAGGCGGTGTTTGCGCCACGTTTCTCGACCTGAACGAGCACGTGCTCACCCGCACCGTCGGCTTCAAATCCCAGCACCTCATCCACCCGGAAATCTTCCGGCACACAGCGAATGCGGGCAAGATGTGGCGGCAGGCCATACGCAAATGACCAGACAGGCAGTTGATCCATCGCAGTTCAGCTGACGCCTGAAATCGATTCAATCACTGCGACGGCGTGCGCAGCCAGACCTTCACCACGACCAATGTATCCCAGACCTTCGGTGGTGGTGGCTTTCACGTTGACGCAATCGGATGCGATCCGGAGATCATGCGCAAGATTTGCGCACATTTGCGGTATGTACGGCGCGAGTTTTGGCGCCTGCGCGATCACGGTTGCATCCAGCTGCAACGGCCGGTAGCTTTTCCCGCTCAATAACTGCATCACGTTCGCGAGTAATTTGCGACTGTCGGCGTTTCGCCAGGCTGGATCGGTATCGGGAAAATGGCGGCCGATATCGCCGAGTGCCGCCGCGCCCAGCAATGCGTCACATACCGCGTGCAGCAGCACGTCGCCATCCGAATGAGCCTTGATGGCGTGTGTATGCGGGATATGCACACCGCCAAGCTTGATGCCGCTCCCGGCGGTAAACGCATGAACATCGAATCCGTGACCGATTCTCACGCGCGCCCCTCCGCCCGCTTCGCCAATATGGCTTCGGCAATTGCAATGTCGTCGGGGCGCGTAATCTTCAGGTTATCGCTACGCCCTTCCACAACTCTCACCCGACCCGGCCTGATTCGTTCGACGGCCGCGGCCTCATCGGTCGGCAGATTGCCCGCCCCTAACGCTGCATCGAGCGCCGCGCACAAAAGGCCATATCGGAACATCTGTGGCGTCAATGCACGCCAGATTCCTCTGCGTGACGGTGTGCCCGTGATATAACCCAATTCATCCACCTGTTTGATCGTATCCACCAATGGTGCCGCAAGAATGCCGCCTACCGGATCCTGTTCGAGTGTCACGATAAGGTGTTCAAGATCGCCATGATGCAAACAGGCCCTTACGGCATCGTGCACCAAAATCCAGTCATCGTCGTCGAGTTCACCGGAAAGGCTGAGCAGCGCATTCCTGACCGAATGCACCCGTTCCTCGCCGCCCTGAACCGTCTTCACCGGTTTGGAGTTCGGCTTCACATAGCGCGGCCAGTAGGGATCGCTGTCCGCAATCGCGACACTGATGCCTGCGATACGCGGTTCAGCCAGGAACACGTCAAGCACGTGTTCGATGACCGTCCGGCCCGCCAGCGCAAGATACTGCTTGGGGATTGAGCTGCCCATGCGCACTCCGGTTCCGGCGGCCGGAATGACCGCCCAGATGCGTTGCGGGGCAGCCATCAGTGATTGGCCGGCGGCGGCGCCGGCTGCACAATCTGATAGAACGTTTCGCCTTTCTTTATCATGCCGAGGTCGGTGCGCGCCCGTTCTTCAACGGCGGCCTGACCCTGTTTCAGGTCTTTTACTTCTGCTGCCAGCGTCTGATTGCGTTTGGCAAGTTCGGCGTTTTCCTGCATTTGTGCCTCGACCTGACGTTGCAATACCCAGGCCTTGCGCAGGTTTCCTGCCCCGAACCAGAGCTGATACTGAAACAGCACGAGCAACAACAGAAGCAGCAATGGCATGAGCAGCTTCGGTTGCAGTTCGCGCAAATGCATCATCAATTCCTGCCGGCCGCACCCGGAAACGCCGCCCATCCATGATATCGGGCACGCGTCCCGAGCGATTCCTGAATGCGCAGAAGCTGGTTGTATTTGGCAAGCCGGTCGGAGCGCGAAAGTGAGCCGGTCTTGATCTGGGTCGTCTTGCTCGCCACGGACAGATCCGCAATCGTGGCGTCTTCGGTCTCACCGGAGCGGTGCGACATGACCGAGGAATAGCCGGCACGCCCGGCCATGTCGATGGCAGCGAGCGTTTCCGTGAGCGTCCCGATCTGATTGACCTTGATCAGTATTGAATTCGCAATCCCCTCTTCGATTCCGCGCCGCAGAATTTTGGTGTTGGTGACAAACACATCGTCGCCCACAAGCTGCACGCGGCGGCCGAGCTTGTCGGTCAGGATTTTCCAGCCTTCCCAATCGTCTTCGGCCATTCCGTCCTCGACGCTTATGATCGGATAGCGAGCAGCCAGACCGGCGAGGTAGTCGGCAAACTCGGATGCCGAATACTGTTTGCCTTCCGCCTCAAGGTGGTAACGCCCATCTTTGAAGAATTCGGAGCTTGCCGCATCCAGTCCAAGGCACACGTCTTTGCCTGGCACATAGCCGGCCTGCTGAATCGCTTCCATGATGACTTCGATCGCCGCTTCATTGGACGGCAGGTCGGGGGCGAAACCGCCTTCGTCACCCACCGCTGTATTCAGCCCGCGAGCGTTCAACACCTTCTTGAGTGCGTGAAAAATTTCAGCGCCATACCGCAGCGCTTCCGAGAAGCTCGGTGCGCCGACCGGCACGATCATGAACTCCTGCATGTCCACGCTGTTGTTGGCATGCGCACCGCCATTGATGATGTTCATCTGCGGCACGGGCAGCGTCACGGCCTTGTCGCCGCCCAACCAGCGGTACAGCGGAATCCGGTGCTCGCGGGAAGCGGCTTTCGCTGCCGCAAGTGATACGCCGAGTATGGCGTTTGCCCCTAGACGCGATTTGTTTTCCGTTCCGTCCAGCTCGATCATGGCGTGGTCCAGCCTGACCTGATCTTCCACCTGCATGCCGCGCACGCGCTTGAGAATTTCACCGGTGACATTAGCGACCGCCTTGCGTACACCCTTGCCGTTGAAGCGCCTGGAATCGCCATCGCGCAGTTCCACGGCTTCCCGGCTACCCGTTGAAGCACCGGACGGGACAGCCGCGCGGCCGACTACGCCGCTTTCCAGAATCACGTCGGCTTCCAGAGTCGGGTTACCCCGGGAATCCAGAATCTCGCGGGCGCGCAAATCAACGATCTTGGTCATGTTCGGTTTTCCTGATCTCGCAATTTGTCTTGATTAGATGGGTAACCTGGTTTCTGCGTACGGTTGGCGCTTGACCGCCGTGTCGAGTTCCTTGAGTGTGGTAAGCAATTCCTCCATCAAGGACAGATGCCAGGAATTGGGGCCGTCGCACAATGCATTGTCGGGGTCCGGGTGGGTTTCCATGAAAATGCCCGCAACACCCGCACCGATCGCGGCGCGTGCCAGCACCGGAATGAACTGGCGCTGGCCGCCGGAGCTGCCACCCTGTCCGCCCGGCAGCTGCACCGAGTGCGTCGCATCGAATACAACGGGACAGCCGGTGTCGCGCATCACAGCGAGACCCCGCATGTCGGAAACCAGATTGTTGTAGCCGAAACTGAAGCCGCGTTCGCACACCAGTATCTGCTGATTGCCGGTGGCACGCGCCTTTTCAACGACGTTCTGCATTTCCCATGGCGACAGGAACTGTCCCTTCTTGATGTTCACCGGTTTGCCCGCCGCGGCGGCCCGGTGAATGAAATTGGTCTGCCGGCACAGGAACGCGGGAGTCTGGATTACATCTACAACGGCAGCGACTTCCTCAATCGGGGTATCTTCGTGCACGTCGGTCAACACGGGAACGCCGATGCTCTTCTGCACCTTGGAAAGTATCCGCAGTCCTTCATTCATGCCCGGGCCACGATAACTTTTGCCGGAGGTGCGATTGGCTTTGTCGAAAGAACCCTTGAAGACGTATGGAATCTTCAGACGCCCGGTAACTTCTTTCAGATAACCTGCGACATCCAGCGCGAGCTGTTCGCTCTCCAGCGTATCCGGACCCGCGATCAGAAAGAACGGTTGGGTGTTATCCGCCTCGAATCCGCAGAGCTTCATGCCTGCACCGCCACGCGCGGGGACTGCGCAGCAGCATAGACACGCGCGGCCTTGATGAAGCCGGTAAACAGCGGGTGACCATCGCGTGGCGTGGAGGTAAACTCGGGATGGAACTGGGATGCGATGAAAAATGGATGCTCGGGCAACTCGATCATTTCCACGAGACCATCCACGGAAAAGCCGGAAAACACCAAGCCTTTCGATTTCAACTGTTCCAGATAATTGTTGTTGAATTCGTAACGGTGGCGGTGCCGTTCGAAAATCGTATCCTTGCCGTACACCTTGCGTGCAAGACTGCCCGACGCCAGCCGGCATTCCTGAGAGCCCAGCCGCATGGTGCCGCCGAGATCGGACTCTTCACTGCGGGTCTCCAGCTGACCGCTGCGATCCTTCCATTCGGTAATCATGGCAATTACCGGATCGGCTGCGTTGCGCTGGAATTCGGTGCTGTGCGCACCCTTGATCCCTGCAACGTTACGCGCAAATTCGATGACGGCCACCTGCAGACCGAGGCAGATACCGAGATAGGGAATGCGGTGTTCGCGCGCGTAGCCTGCCGCGGCGATCTTGCCTTCAATGCCGCGCTCGCCGAAGCCGCCGGGCACCAGAATCGCATCCATTCCGTGCAGCAGTTTGGTGCCCTGTTTCTGGACGTCCTCCGAATCAATATGGTGAATCTCGACTCGCGTATGCGTCTGCAAACCGGCGTGCTTGAGCGCCTCGTTCAGCGACAGATAGGCATCGGCCAGATCCACATATTTGCCGACCATGGCGATGTTGACCGTGGCATCCGGGCTGATACGCGCTTCGACAACTCGCCGCCATTCGCGCAGGTTGGCAGACTTGGCGTTGATGCGCAGGTGATCAACCACAATGTCGTCGAGCCCTTGTTCATGCAGAATCAGCGGAATCTTGTAAATGTCGTCCGAATCCGGCGCCGAGATCACCGCCCGCTCCTCGACGTTTGTGAATAACGCAATCTTGCGGCGTGCATCTTCGGGCAGCGCCGCCGATGCACGGCACAGCAGGATATCGGGCTGGATACCGATGGAACGCAGTTCCTTGACCGAATGCTGGGTCGGCTTGGTCTTGGTCTCGCCCGAAGTGGGGATATACGGCACCAGCGTCAGATGAATGTAAACGCATTTGCCGCGTCCCATTTCGATGCCCATCTGGCGGATCGCTTCCAGGAACGGCAGCGACTCGATGTCGCCAACCGTTCCGCCGATTTCGACCATGCAGATGTCCGCGTCGCCGGCGCCTTCGCGGATACAGCGTTTGATCTCGTCCGTGATGTGCGGAATGACCTGCACGGTACCACCGAGGTAATCGCCGCGGCGCTCCTTGCGAATCACGTTCTCGTAAATGCGGCCGGTGGTGAAATTGTTGCTGCGCCCCATGCGGGCCCGGATGAAGCGCTCGTAGTGGCCGAGGTCGAGGTCGGTTTCGGCGCCGTCATCGGTGACAAAGACTTCACCGTGCTGGAAGGGGCTCATGGTACCCGGATCCACGTTGATATACGGATCCAGCTTGACCATGGTGACCTTGAGGCCACGGGCTTCGAGGATGGCGCCCAGCGAAGCGGACGAGATGCCCTTGCCCAGGGACGAAACCACACCGCCGGTAACGAATACGAAATGGGTCATTCAGAACTCCCGATGCAAGGCCGGAATGACCTTGCGAAATCGGGAGAACAGGGTAACAGAATCGGTCGGTATTAAAAAGCAGCCGGCACGCTTTATCCTTGAAAATCAGTGACTTTTTTCGTGTCACTCACGACGCGGGGGGCACCCTCCCACACCAGACGCAGTGCGGGCTCGCCGCCGCGCGCGCAATGCGGCTCGCAACAAAACAGCCCGCCAACCGCCAGGATCTCACCGCCACGGTGCAGAATCGGCAGGTAGGCTCGCCACCACGGCAGCACGTCATACTCCTGCAGCCATTTCTTGAGCGCCCGGCTGTGCGGCTTGCCTTGCGGCTGCACGCGCTCACCTCCCATCCGAAATGCCACTTCCAGTCCCGACGCCGGACAGGCGGACGCCGCAATGCCGGTGCTATCCGGAACCAGCCCCAGCCGCCCCAGCCCGGGCCCCAGGTCGCGAAATTCGCCCGGCCTGAGTATGAAGGGGACCGGCACCGGCACCGGCATATTCTGCGCATACAGCCGGTCGCGGTAGCGCCGCAGCTCGACATCCGCCCAGCGAACACAGGGAATGCGATCGGGACGTGCGTTCAGAATGTCGGAGAACACCTGATCCAGCTTGTGCGTCGGCGGTGCCGAGAGCCGGCTTTGTGCCAGCCAGTGGCGGATGAGGTGCTTGGCTCTCGGTCTTGAGAGCGTCCGCACCGCCTGCAGGGCCAGTGAATTGTCACCGGCCGCAATGTAGCGCCTCAAATCCTCGGCTGCTTGCACGTTCAGCAGCTCCATCGCCTCGCCGCAATGCCGCGCGGAACGCGAGATGGTTTCCGCCGCCGCCGGCCACCGCTGTTTCAGCCGCGGCACAACCTCATGACGCAGGTAATTGCGGTCGAATCGCAGATCCTGATTGCTGGGATCGTCAACCCATGTCAATTTCTGCGCACGCGCCCAGTCCAGCAGGCTGTCCCGCGGCACTTCGAGCAGCGGTCGCGCCAGATATCCACCAGCGAATGGCGCAAAGGCCGGCATCGCAGCAAGTCCCGCCACACCGCTGCCGCGCAATGCCTGCAAGAGGAACGTTTCGAGCTGGTCGTCGAGGTGGTGCGCGAGCAGAAGACTCTCGCCGGTCTGCAGTATGTTTCTGAAAGCTGCGTAACGCTCTTCACGCGCGACCGCTTCCAGGCTTTGGCCTGCTTCGGCATGAATTTCGATATTACGCAGCGTCAGGGTGACCTTGAGTTTCCGGCAGGTGTCTTCGCAGTGCTGCAGCCAGCGATCCGCCGCTTCCTGCAGACCATGATGCACATGAATGGCAAACAGCGCTCCGGGCAGGCGATCACGTCGCATTGCCAGCGCATGCAGCAAGACCGTGGAATCGAGCCCGCCGCTGAACGCTACCCAATAACGTTCCGCAGCGGGCCGCTTGAGCAGCGCATCAACAATGTGATCGGGATTGAACTTCACCATGACGGGCACAGTGCCGCGTCGGGGACACTCATTCCTTGAAGCTGCCGAACGAGGTGAAACGCTTGTAGCGTGATTCCAGCAATTCGTCCATGGATTTGTGCTCAAGGTGCGCGAGATTGTCGGTCAACGCACGCTTGATGGTTGCTGCCGCCGCATCAACGTCCCGGTGCGCACCGCCCAAAGGTTCCTTGAGAACCGCATCGATCAAGCCAAGGCTCTTGAGCCGCTCGGCAGTGATGCCCATGGCTTCGGCCGCTTCACTGGCTTTCGATGCGCTCTTCCATAGAATCGAGGCGCAGCCTTCCGGTGAAATGACCGAATAGATGCTGTATTGCAGCATCATCACCCGGTCTCCCACACCGATGGCCAGCGCGCCACCCGAGCCGCCTTCGCCGATCACAGTGCAGATAATCGGTACGCGCAGCGTACTCATTTCAAACAGGTTGCGGGCAATGGCTTCGGATTGCCCGCGTTCTTCCGCGCCGACACCGGGGTAAGCGCCCGGCGTGTCAATGAACGTCATGAGCGGGAGCCGGAAGCGTTCCGCCAGTTTCATGATGCGCAATGCCTTGCGATAGCCTTCAGGTCGCGGCATGCCGAAATTGCGGCGCACTTTTTCCTTGGTATCGCGGCCCTTCTGTTCGCCAATCAGCGCCACGGGCCGCCCGTCGAGCCGTGCTACGCCGCTGATAATCGCCGGGTCATCGGCGAACGCCCGGTCACCGTGCAATTCCTCGAAATCGCTGAAAATGCGCTGGACATAATCCAGACAGTAGGGACGCTGGGGATGGCGCGCGAGTTGCGCAACCTGCCAAGCGTTAAGGTTGGAGAAAATATTCTCCGTCAGGGTGCGGCTTTTGGCCTGCAGGCGCTCGATTTCTTCGGTAATACTGACGGCCGACTCGTCGCCCACAAAGCGAAGTTCCTCGATTTTTGCTTCGAGTTCGGCGATAGGTTGTTCGAATTCGAGAAAGTTCAGGTTCATTTTTAAAATTATATCCTTGCGGGCAGGCTGCCTACCAACCCGCCGAAACTGGATTTGGCGCAAACCTTACCGGGTGGCTGCCAGCCGCACAAGCCCCATCTTCAGGCATCCACCGTCTGACGATCTGCCATCTGGGCCCTGGTACTGTATTGGAGCGCCACCCGGTCTGTGCCGAGCCAGCTCTCGAGCTTGCGTACCAGCGCCTCGGACGGGTGAACCCGCCAGCGTTCACCGAGCGGGACAGGCACCGACGCCCCGCTCCCGCGGTACCCGACCCATACAGCGCAGCGGCCGCCCAGGTACGGATTCAGGATTTCCTTGAGCCGCAGCGCGAATTCCGGGGTGACACCGTCCGCCCGCCACTGGATATCGAGGCGCCGGACATACCGCTCGCGCAGCTCGTCAACACCAAACAGCTCCTTGGCGGTAACCCGCCAGGCATTGATGAACTCGTCGAACGACAGCCGCCCTTCCGCCACGACGACATTGTCCTTGACGGCCAGCGTGCGATACCGGTTATAGGCCTCTTCGAACAGCGTGACTTCGATCCGCCCGCTGCGATCGTCCAGCACCAGGCTGACGCGATTACCCCGTTTGCGCAAATCCATTATCAGACCGGCGACAATAACTGTGCGCGACGGTCCCGAATAGCCGTAACTGCGTTCACCGCTGCTCTCCGGCGGCGACTCGCTTACCAGATCGCCAATCGGCGCCGTCACAACCGGTTGCAGGTCGCGCAAATAGCGTTCAATCGGATGCCCGGTCAGATACAAACCGAGCGTTTCTTTCTCGCCACGCAGCCGCTCGTCTTCATCCCAGTCCGCGACTGTAATCACGGTGGCAACCTGCTTTGCCGCCGGTGCGGGTGCTGCAAGTCCGAACATGTCGTCCTGACCCGCAGCCGCGGCACGTGTATTCTGCTCCGCCAGCGCCAGTGCATCGGGCAACCGCGCCATCAGCGTGGCACGGTTGGGCCCCAGCGAATCCATGGCACCGGCGCGAATCAGCGCTTCAATGACCCGCCGGTTCGACTTTTGCAGGTCTACCCGGCGGCAGAAATCCTCGATATCGCCGTAAGCGCCATTGCGCCTGCGCTCATCAAGCACGCCTTCGATCGCCGCCAGCCCTACGCCCTTGATCGCCCCCAGTCCGTAACGAATGCTGCGCGCATCCGCTACCGTGAATTTGTATTCCGACCGGTTTATGTCGGGCGGAAGAATGGCCATCTCCATGTGCTGGCATTCGTCAATCAGCATGACCACCTTGTCCGTGTGGTCCATGTCCGACGACAGCACGGCGGCCATGAACGCCGCAGGATAATGTGCCTTCAGCCAGGCTGTCTGGTAGGACAGCAATGCATACGCGGCAGAGTGCGACTTGTTGAAGCCGTAACCGGCAATCTTTTCCATCAGGTCAAAGATGTAGGTGGCAAGTTTCTGATCCACCCCGTTGGCAAGCGCACCGCCGACGAAGATGTCGCGCTGCTTTGCCATTTCCTCGGGCTTTTTCTTGCCCATGGCGCGGCGCAACAGGTCCGCACCGCCCAATGTGTAACCCGCCAGCACCTGCGCAATCTGCATCACCTGTTCCTGATACAGGATCACGCCGTAGGTCGGTTTGAGTATCGGTTCCAGTTTCGGATGTGGATAATCGACTTTCTGCCGGCCATGTTTGCGGTTGATGAAGTCATCCACCATGCCGGACTGCAACGGCCCGGGTCGGAACAATGCCACCAGCGCCACGATGTCCTCGAAGCAGTCGGGCTTGAGTCGCCTTATCAGGTCCTTCATGCCGCGTGATTCGAGCTGGAACACTGCGGTCGTCTGGCAACGTTTCAGCAATTCATATGCCGCGGCGTCCTCCATCGGCAGTTGTGTGATATCGAGCAACGGCTCGCCGCTGGCGCTGCGTATTTCGTTGATGTTCTGCACCGCCCAATCAATGATTGTCAGGGTGCGCAGACCCAGAAAATCGAACTTCACCAGGCCAACCGCTTCGACATCGTCCTTGTCGAGTTGCGTGACCGGATGTGCGCCGCCCTGTTCACAGTACAGCGGCATGAAATCCGTCAGCGCAGATGGTGCAATAACCACGCCGCCCGCGTGTTTGCCGGCATTGCGTGCCAGACCTTCGAGCGAGCGCGCCAGGTCGATGAGCTGACGCACTTCGTCATCAGACTCGTACAGCCCGCGAAGTTCGGCTTCATCATCCAGCGCCTTGTCGAGCGTCATGCCCAGCTCGAACGGGATCAGCTTGGCAATCCGGTCAACGTAGCCGTAGGGATGCCCGAGCACGCGACCGACGTCGCGTACGACCGCGCGTGCAGCCATGCTGCCGTAAGTGATGATCTGGGATACACGATCGCGGCCATAGCGCTCGGAAACGTAATCAATCACCCGGTCGCGGCCTTCCATGCAGAAATCGACGTCGAAGTCGGGCATGGAAACACGCTCCGGGTTCAGGAAGCGCTCGAACAGCAGGTCGTACTTGAGGGGGTCAAGGTCGGTTATTTCGAGCGCATAGGCAACCAGCGAGCCGGCGCCGGAGCCGCGCCCCGGGCCCACCGGAACGCCGTTCTGACGTGCCCAGCGGATAAAGTCTGCAACTATAAGGAAGTAGCCGGGGAACCCCATGGAGACGATTACATCGAGTTCCCGCGCCAGCCGTTCTCGATAAGGCTGTTCAAATGCTGCGCGTTCGTCGTCCGCCAAACCGGCTGACATCACCGCAAGACGCCGCTCCAGACCCGCGTGGGCTTCCTTTTTCAGAAATGCCTCGACGCTGAGACCGTCGCTGACCGGATAAGCCGGAAGGTAGTTCTGCCCCATCTGCAAAGTCAGGTTGCAGCGACGGGCAATCTCCACCGAATTGTCCAGTGCCTCGGGAAGATCCGCGAACATTTCCAGCATTTCCGCTTCGCTGCGCAAATACTGCTGGTCGGTGTAGCGGTGAGGCCTCCGGGGGTCATTGAGTGTCCGCCCTTCCTGAATGCAGACACGCGCCTCGTGTGCTTCAAAATCGGTCTGACGCAGGAATCTCACATCGTTGGTAGCCACCAGCGGCACTCCGCGCCGCCCGGCAAGGTCCACTGCAGCATGCAGATACTGTTCTTCGGCTTCGCGCCCGGTACGCTGCACTTCGATATAGAACCTGCCGGGAAACCGCTGCTGCCAGGCTTCGAGCGCAATGGTTGCATCCCGCTCGGCAAGCAGCGACTTGCCGATTTCACCCTGTGCGCCGCCCGATAATGCGATCAGGCCGTCGGTTCCGGCATTCAGCCAGCCTGCATCGATCATCGGTATGCCGCGCTGCTGTCCTTCCATGAAACTGCGCGTAATCAATGCCGACAGGTTCCGATAACCGGTCGCGTCACAGCACAGCAGCGTAAACGCAAAAAATTGATCACTCTCGGGATCGCGCAGTCGGAGATCGGCGCCGATCACAGGCTTGATCCCGCGCTTCTGTGCTTCCTTGTAGAACTTTACCAGCGCAAACAGATTGCCTTGATCCGTCAATGCCAGCGCCGGCATCCGCTGGCTGGCGGCATGCTCCATCAATTCCGGAACCCGGATCACGCTGTCGACGAGCGAATACTCGGTATGAAGTCGCAAATGGACAAAACGCGGTGCCATGCTCAACCGGTCCCGGCAAGGCAACGCTTAACAGGCGCAAAACTGCGACGATGGATGGCGCACGCGCCCTGCGTCGCGAGCGCGGCCAGATGCGCAGACGTTGGATAACCCTTGTGAACAGCAAACCCGTAACCGGGGTATTGACGATCAAAGCGCAGCATCGCCGAATCCCGCTCCACCTTGGCGAGAATAGATGCCGCACTGATCGCCGCCACGCTTGCATCGCCTTTCACGATCGCCTCCGCCGGATAGGGAATCCGCGGGCAGCGATTGCCGTCAACCAGCACGCGAGCCGGCGTCTGCGTCAACGCCGTTACCGCCCGTGACATCGCGAGCAGGGTTGCTTGAAGGATATTCAACAGATCTATTTCCGAATGATCTGCCCATGCCACGGCCCAGGCCAGCGACCGCTCGCGTATCAGATCGCCGAGTTGCAACCGGCGCTCCGCGCTGAGTTGTTTGGAGTCCTTGAGCCCGTTGATGGGCTGCGCCGGATCAAGTATCACCGCGGCCGCAACCACCGGTCCTGCCAGCGGGCCACGGCCGGCCTCATCCACACCCGCAATAAGCTCGAGGTCTGTCGTTCTCTGCATCACAGCCTTCCACCTGGACCAACCGGGCAATTTTACAACCTGCCTCAGGATGCTGCTGAAACCAGTTTGAGAACGGCCTCCGCTGCACGCTCACTGGCGTTGCGCCGCAATGTCGCGTTGAGTCTGAGGAAAACCTCAAGCTGTGCGCGCCGCGCCGCCTCATCCTGCATCAACTTGAGGACGGCGGTTCCCAGGTTCGCTGCAGTCGCATCGTATTGGAGAAATTCCGGGACCACGCTGCGGCCGGCGAGCAGGTTCGGAAGCGACACATAAGGCACTTTGAGCATGCCAAAGCCGCGCACCAGTGCGTGCGTCAACCCGGCAACCCGGTATGCAACCACCATTGGACACTGCCACAGCATGGCTTCGAGCGCCGCCGTACCGGATGCCAGCAGCGCAACATCCACCGCGGCCATCACATCACGCGAATGACCATCAATTACCGTAACCGGAAGGTCCGGTTTGAGCATGCGAATCTGATTCTTGATTACGAAACTCAGCGCATTGGTCGCAGCCGGCATGACAAATCGCACATCGGGGACTTTCTCGATGATGCGTTGCGCCGTGTCCAGAAATACCGGACCCAGGCGTTCGACCTCCGTGCGGCGGCTGCCGGGTAACAGCGCAACCAGCGGCCCCTCGGACGGCAAATGCAGGCTCTTGCGCTGCGCCAGCCTGTCTATGGTTGCCGGCGCGCGGTCGGCGAGCGGATGACCGACAAATTCGGCATGAAATCCGTATTTGTCATACAGCGCCGGTTCAAACGGCAGCAACGTGAGAACCAGATCCGCCGCACGCCCAACCTTGAACACCCGCTTCTGGCGCCATGCCCAGATTGACGGGCTGACGTAATGCACCGTACGGATGCCGCGCCTGCGAAGTTTCGCTTCTAACCCAAGATTGAAATCCGGAGAATCGATTCCGATGACGACATCGGGACGCGTCATCACAAAATGCCGGTACAGGCGGCGCCGCAACCAGAGCAGACGCGGCAGGTGGACCATCACTTCCGCAATACCCATGACAGAGAGTACTTCAGCCGATGCCAGCGTCTTGCATCCTGCCGCGGCCATCTCCGGACCTGTCACTCCCTCGAATTGCACGTCGCTCACATGCTCGCGCAAGGCGCGAATCAGGTCGGCACCCAGAATATCGCCTGAGCTTTCCCCCGCTACAATGCCAATACGCAGCATTTCTGGCTACTTCTGCGGAATTGTCTGCATGGAAGCACCATCAGCGTGTGATGCTGCGTTCGCTGGTTTCGAGGAACCTCACCATTACAGCGACCTCCGGCTGGCTTTGCGCAAGTGCACGCAGTTTTTCCAGAGCTTCTTCCAGCCTTAACCCCGAACGGTAGATAATCTTGTAGGCCTGCTTGATATTGCGCAACTGCTCGGCGTCGAAACCCCGGCGCTTGAGTCCTTCGCTGTTAATGCCGTGCGGCTGCACCGGTGTACCGGAAACCATGACATACGGCGGCACGTCGCGAGTCAGGTCGACGTTCATCCCGGTAAAGCTGTGGGCGCCGATGCGGCAGAATTGATGGACCTTGGTGAACCCTCCGAGAATTGCCCAGTCTTCAACCGTGATGTGGCCCGCGAGGGTCGCATTGTTCGCCATGATGATGTTGTCATGCAGCACGCAATCATGCGCAATGTGAACATAGGCCATGATCCAGTTGTCGTTGCCGATCCTGGTCTCCCCCCGATCCTGTACGGTCCCGCGATTAACGGTGACATACTCGAAAAACGTGTTGCGATCGCCTATTTCAAGCCGTGTTGGTTCACCGTGATACTTCTTGTCCTGCGGTGCACCACCCAACGACGCAAACTGGTGAACATGGTTGTCCCGGCCGATCCTGGCAGGTCCCTGAATCACCGCATGCGGACCAATCACGGTACCCGGCCCGATCTCCACGTCCGCCCCGATTACGCTGAACGGACCGACGCTTACCGATTCGGCAAGCACTGCGCCTGGAGCGACAACGGCACGTGGGTCAATCAAGACTCGAATTCCCGCGCAGCGCACATGAGCTCAGCCTCAGTGGCCACGCCTCCATCAACTTCGGCACGCGCCTTGAATCGCCAGACTCCGCGCTTGTTCCACATATAATCCACGATAAGGTGCAGCTGATCACCCGGCTCCACCGGTTTCTTGAAGCGGGCGTTATCAATGCCAACAAAGTAATAGAGCGTGTTCGCGTCAGGAGCGCTGCCGATCGTCGCAAATGCCAAAAGCCCCGTGGCCTGCGCCAGTGCTTCCAGAATCAGCACGCCTGGCATGACCGGGCGATGCGGAAAATGGCCGGGAAAAAACGGCTCGTTGATTGTGACGTTCTTGATCGCTGTCAGGGTCTTGCCAGGTTCGCACGCTATGACGCGATCCACCAGCAGGAACGGGTAGCGGTGCGGTAACTGCTTCATGATCGCATGAATATCCAGCAGCACTTCTTTGGAGGCCATCAGTTTCAATCCTTAAGTTTCTTTTCAACCATTGCCAGTCGGCGTGCAATCTCATCAAGCTGCCGGAAGCGAACGCTGTTCTTTCGCCACTTCGCCGCGTCGTCAATCGGGAGACTGCCCGAATAAACCCCCGCGCGCCGAATCGAATGCGTCACGAGCGTCATGGCGGTGACAACGACATCGTCACATATTTCCAGATGTCCGGCGATACCGGCTCCACCCGCAATCATGCAGCGTTTGCCGATTACCGTGCTCCCTGCAATTGCCGTACAGCCGGCGATTGCCGTATGTGCGCCAATACGAACGTTGTGCGCAACCTGTATCTGGTTGTCGAGTTTCACACCGTCCTCGATAACGGTGTCCTCCAGCGCGCCGCGATCAATGGTGGTGTTGGCGCCGATTTCTACATCGTCGCCGATCCTCACCGAGCCCAACTGCGGCACCTTGACCCATACCGTACCGTCCCGCGCGATACCGAAACCGTCCGCACCGATTACAACACCCGGATGCACCAAACCACGCTTGCCGATTGTAACGCCCGCGCACAGCGTGACACTTGCCACCAGGCGGCTGCCCTCTCCAATCCGCGCACCTTCCAGAATGACGCAATTCGGCCCCACCTCCACGCCGCGTTCGACCACAGCGTCCGCGGCCACCACAGCGCCCGGAGCAATCCAGGCATCAGCGTGGATTTGTGCGTTTGGATCCACGTGCGCCGCAGGATCCACACCTTTTCTGGATAACTTTGCCGGCGCGAGCAATTCAGCGACACGGGCATAGGCCAGATATGGGTCCGCAACAATCAGCGCCGGGGCCGGACATGAAGCTGCATCGGCACCCGCAACGATCACCGCGGATGCGCGGGTTGAGCTCAAATAACGTCTGTAATGCGGATTGGCCAGAAACGCTATATCGCCCGGTTGCGCATTTTGCAGGGTTGCGACGCGCTGTATCCTGACAGCGGAGTCACCCGTCACTTTGCCGGCGCACCGCTGCGCCAATTCCGCCAAAGTAAACCCGGCACCCATTTGCAGCTACCCGGGCAGTTTATTGCCCTGATTTTGAACCTTTTGCCTGAAAGTTTTTCTGCAGTTGGGCCAGAACCTGATCCGTCACATCAACTGTGCCATCCGCGTAGAACACCCCTTCACCAATGATCAGGTTGTATTTGTTCTGTTTGGCAAATGCCTGCACCGCCTCAACAATGACGTGCTGCAATTTGCCCAATTCCTCATTGCGCTGCTCATTGACGTCATCGAGATAATCGCTTTGCTTCCGGTTGAAATCCCGCTGCAGATCATCCAGCTGACTCTGCAGATCCTGCAACTGGCTCGAACTCATAACCGCCCCGTTCTTGTTGATCTTGTCCTGCAGGTTCTTGATCTTGTCCTGTTCCGCCAGCAGTTCCTTCTGGCGCCCCCCAAATTTCTTCGCCATGTCTTTCTGGGCCGCTTCGGCCTGCGGCGATTGCTGCAGCAACCGTGCCATGCTTACAACGCCAACGCGGAGTTCCGCTCCGGCTGCCGGGCCCGCCCAGGCAAGATTTGCAATGACGCACAACAGCAGTACCGGAATTGAAAAAGTTTTCATGACACTTCCACTCCAAGACAAATTTAGTAATAGGTCCCCAACGTGAACTGGAAACGCTCGGTCTTGTCCCCGGGCTTCGGGTTCAACGGGAAAGCATAGCTGAATTTCATGGCCCCCAGTGGCGTCAGGAACGTGGCCGCGACACCGGCCGACATGCGCAGGTCACGCCAGCGGAAATCTCCAGGATTGCTGAATACATTGCCGGCGTCGAAAAACAAAGCGTACCGGCTTGAGCCGCTTTCCGATCCGCTCTTCGAGCCAAAGTGCGGCAGAATGAGCTCGTTCTGAAGATACGCCATCGCCCGGCCGCCCAGCGGATAGTATCCGCTTGAATCGTAAGGACCCAGCGTTCCGGGTTGCCAGCCTCTCACCGTATCGGGGCCGCCGGCAAAGAAGTTCTTGAACGGCGGATATGTCCTTGATTTCCCATATGCCGATCCGTAATCCAGCTCGCCATTGATCCCGTAGATAAAGCCCTTGAACAAGGGAATAAAAGCCAGCTGATCGTACTGCAGAATATAGTACCTGAGGTCACCGCCCGGCACCGCAGTGGTTAGGCTTATGCTTTCCCGCGCGCCGTTGTCCGGGAAAATGACCCGGTTTCGCGTGTCGTGCGCATAGCTCAACTGGGTTTCAAGGGTGTTGTAGCGCAACCCCGGCATGAGGCAATCGAACGCGAATCCCAGCAGTGGATCCTGACAGGTCTGCTGGAGATAGAAAACACTGCCGTTAGCCGGATCCTGCAAGAACGAAATGATTTCCTTTGATGTACCTACCTGTGATGTAAGCTCGTTATGACTGTAGGTAAATCCCACGCCCCACGCGCTGTATTCCGATAGCGGAATATTGAAACTGAGATTGCCGCCAAAACTCTTGGTGGTAAACGGAGAACTGTTGACAGTCAACTGCGAAATACGGCTACCGAACAGGCCGATTGTCCGGCTTACACCATCAACTGTGTAATAGGGATCAGTAAAACTGAAGGAATAACTGTGGCCGATGTAGCTTCGGTTCGCATTCACCGACAACCGTTCACCGGTGCCCATGAAGTTGGCATTTACGATCTGACCGTCAATTATGAAACCGGACTGACTGCCGTAGCCGAGACCGATGGACGCTGTGCCGCCGGGGCGTTCCTTGATATCAAAATCCAGATCCACCTGGTCGTTGGTCCCCGGAACACGATCCGTGTTGACCTTGGCGGATTCCACCCATGGCAGGCGCTCCAGACGAACGCGCGAGCGCTCCGCGTCCACACTTGAAAGCCATGTACCTTCCAGTTGCCGCATTTCACGTCTGAACACCTGTTCATCCGTCGCGGTACTGCCGCTGAAATTGATGTGCCTGACATATACCCTGTCACCCGGGTCCACCACAAAAGTGAGCGAGACCGTCTTGTGCACGCGATCAATATCGGGTACCGAATTTACCTGTGCAAATGCATAGCCATCAATTCCCAGGCGCTTACGGATCAGATCCGAAGTCGTCGTAGCCCGTTTCAGCGAGAACGTGTCGCCCGGTTTTACAAGTACATACTGTTTGAGGACCGACTCCGGAACCACAAACTGGCCGGTAAGTTTGACATCCTTGACCTTGTATACCTGGCCCTCGGTAATATTGACGGTGATGTAAACGCTGTTGCGATCGGGTGAAATGGCAACCTGCGTGGAATCTATACTGAAATCGGCATAGCCCTGATCCATATAGAAAGAACGCAGCGACTCAAGATCACCGACCAGTTTTTCTCGCGCGTATTCGTCATCACTTCCCCAGAATGTCCAGAAACTCTCGATCTTGAGCTTGAATACGTCGCGCAGCTCGTCCTCAGAAAACACGTGGTTACCGACTATATTGATGGCACGAATTTTCGCGGGGCGCCCTTCCTTGATGTTGACGTTGACACCGATCCGGTTCTCGCCCACGTCCTTGACGTCAGAATTGATTATGACGCCATAGTTTCCGTGGCTGTAATATTCATCCATGAGTTGCTGCTTGAACTGGTCAAGCGTAACCCGGTTGAATATCTGCCCCTGAGAAAGTCCGATTTTCTGCAGCGTCTTGTTGAGGTCATCCGATTTGATCAGCTTGTTGCCGGTTACCGTGAAATATGCGATAGACGGGCGCTCCTTGACGACGATAATCAGCGTATCGCCATCGCGGCGCATCTGGATATCGCGGAAGAATCCCGTCTTGTAAAGCGCGCGGATTGCCTCTTGAACGCGTGTACCGTCCACACGGTCACCGATGTTGATCGGCAGATAATCGTAGACCGTGCCCTCGGAGATGCGTTGCAGGCCAGCAATCTCGATTTTCTTGACGACGAAAGAATTGTCCGCCCACGCCAGCGAAGGAGTCATTGCCAGGAACGTCAGGGTGGCCAGGATCATCCCGGCGCGGCGTAGAAATTCCAATTGCGATCTCCTCAGTTGAACAGACGACTCAGATCGTTGTACACCGCAAATATCATCAGCATGAGCAGCAATGCGATACCCACTCGTTGGCCGATTATCTCGGTTTGCTGCGAAACTGGAGTTCCCTTCACCAGTTCCACTGCGTAATAAAGTACGTGCCCGCCATCCAGCAGCGGGATCGGCAACAGATTGAGCACCCCGAGACTGATACTCACGATGGCCAGAAACATCAGGAATGGCACCAGCCCACCCTGTGCCGAATAACCGGCGTACTGGGCGATGTCGATCGGCCCGCTCAGGTTATGCCATGAGACATTGCCGAGGACCATGTTTCCGGCGGCAGCCAGAGTCAGCCAGCACATCCCGGCTGTCCGCGTGGCGGCATGCCATAATGCGACCGCGGGATTATACCGTTGTTCCGCGCGCAATCGGGCGCCAAAATCGGCCGGAATCCGCACGGTGGCACCAATATGCCCGATGTCCTTGCCGGCTTCGGTATGCTGTATTCCCACCGGTAATCCGAGCGCCAGTGTGCGCCCGCCCCGATCAACCACGATGTCGAGCGTTTTTCCGGGCGACGCCTGCAGTATTTTCACCAGCTGTTGCCAGCTGGCCACCACCGTACCCCCTGCGCTGATTATCTTGTCACCGCTCTGCAGTCCTGCCGCCGCAGCAGTCCCGCCGGGCTCTATCTTGTCCAACACGGGCGGAATGGCCGGCACCCACTGGCTCAACCCCAGGCCGTCGAGCAGCTTGCCCGGTTCCGTCAACGCTCTTGGGTCATCAACGTGCAGCGTCAAGGTCTTCTCCACGCCTGCGGGCGTGACCACCCCAACCGGCACCGCGCCGCCCTGCATCACCCCCTCGAACAGGCGCAGCAACGCCGTTTCCCAGGTCGGCGTGGGTTCACCATCGACGCTGACAATCTGATCCTCCTTCGCGAAGCCCGCCGCTGCGGCAATCGAGCCGGAGCGTACATCGCCCACCACCGGTTTGATGCCGGGCACCCCGATCATGAAAACCGCCCAGTAGGCAAGCAATGCGAATATCAGGTTGAACGCCGGCCCCGCGATCACGACCGCAAAACGCTTGCGTAACGGCTGCCGGTTGAATGCAAACGGCAGATCGGCCGCAGCCACATCGCCTTCCCGCTCGTCGAGCATCTTCACATAGCCGCCGAGCGGCAGCGCTGCAACAACGTATTCGGTCGGATCTTCGCGGCGGCGCCACGTATACAGCGGTTTGCCGAAGCCCACAGAAAATCTCAACACCCGGATTCCAAGCATGCGTGCGGTAACGAAGTGACCAAACTCGTGCACCGTTACCAGCACGCCGATTGCCACGATGAAGGCCAGCAGACTGATCACAAAAGTCATTCGGCAAGCATCCGGGCAATGGCATCCATCGCAATGCGCCGGGTTTCGCTGTCGCACGCCAATACGCTATCCAGCGTATCCATCGGCGCGTGGCGCACTTGTTCCAGCGCATGGTCCACAACTTCGGCAATGGCCGTAAATCCGATCCGCTCCTCGAGAAATGCGGCGACTGCCACTTCATTGGCGGCGTTCAAGACCACCGGCGCATTGCCGCCCGTTGCAGCAGCCTGCATTGCAAGCCGGAGACACGGGAAACGCTCCAGATCAGGCGCTTCGAAATCCATGCGTGCCAACGCAAACAGATCCAGCGGTTCAACGCCCGCATCAAGACGATCGGGCCACGCCAGGCCGCACGCGATCGGTGTACGCATATCCGGATTTCCGAGTTGTGCCAGCACCGAACCGTCGTCATATTCGACCAGCGAATGAATCACACTCTGCGGGTGCACCACTACCTCAACCCGCGCCGGTTCGGCTCCGAACAACCAGCAGGCCTCGATAACTTCCAGACCCTTGTTCATCATGGTGGCAGAGTCGACCGAAATCTTGCGTCCCATCACCCAGTTCGGATGACTGCACGCCTGCGCAGGTGTTGCCGCCGCAAGTCGTTCCAGAGGCCAGCTCCGGAACGGACCGCCCGAGGCCGTCAACAGAATGCGTCTTACGCCGTGCGGCCAGTTTCCACTCCGGTATCGGGCCGGCATGCACTGAAAGAGCGCGTTGTGCTCGCTGTCTATCGGAATCAGCTCGGCGCCGTATTGTCCGACCTCATTCATGAACAGATGTCCGGCCATGACCAGCGCTTCCTTGTTCGCCAGCAGCACGCGCTTTCCCGCCCGTACCGCGGCGAGCGTCGGCAACAAACCGGCTGCGCCGACGATTGCCGCCATCACACATTGCGAATCCGCTGCACGCGCCACATCTGCCAGGGAAGCTTCTCCTGAAAGGACTTCGGTTGGCAGACCAGCCTCTTGCACCAGCTTGCGCAATTGCGCGGCTGCATGTTCCGCAACCATGACAGCTGCAGCAGGCTGGTATTGCAGACACTGACGAAACAAACCGTCAACGTCGCTGTGTGCAGTCAGCGCGACAACCCGGTATTTGTCCCGGTGTCTGCCAATCACGTCGAGCGTGTTGACGCCGATGCTGCCGGTGGATCCCAGCACCGTTACACCGATCACACCAGCCACCCGGCGAGTTTCAATCCGATCCAGAAAAAGGGTGCCGCTGCCGTGAGGCTGTCAACGCGGTCCAGCACGCCACCGTGCCCGGGAAACAACGTGCCGCTGTCTTTGGCCCCGGCCTGACGCTTGAGCAGACTTTCGCTCAAATCCCCGACTACCGACAGCCAGCCTGTTAGCAGGCAAATCGCGATCAATACCGGTTGGGTGCGTGACGTCAGCCACCACCAGCCGCAGAGCGCCACAATCAGCATGGCCAGTGTTCCACCGGCAATGCCTTCCCAGGTCTTGCCCGGACTTACTTCCGGCGCCAGCTTGTGCCTGCCAAACGCCTTGCCGGCGAAATAGGCGCCGATGTCCGCCGCCCAGATAATCGCAAACAGCCACAGCAGCAACGCCGGGCGGTAGGCGGCAATGGCAACCGCTGCAAACAGTGCGGGGACGAGGGTCAGCCAGCCGCAAACGGCCTTGATGGAGCGTGGTACCGAACGCCGCCGGAATGCGATCCAGACCAGGATCGAAATCCACCAGATCGCCGCCGCAATCATCGTCGGCCACATCACAGAAAGCCAATCGGCATAGCGCCCCAACATATATAGAGCGCCGCACCACGCCAGGGTCGCCGCGACATAGGCGATGCGACCGGCCTCTCCGGAGTAGCCGGCTAACGCGGCCCATTCGTGTGCGCCGAGCGCAACCACAAGCAGCAGTGCCGCGGCCAGCCATGCAAGCGGCGCATACAGGATCAGCCCGACGGCGATCGGCAGGAGAATAATGGCGGTGATAATGCGCTGCTTAAGCATGTCCCGCTCCGCGCACCTGCTCGGATGTCAATCCGAAACGCCGCTCGCGCCCGGCAAACCACTCAATTGCGCTGTCGAGCGCCTCGGCATCGAAGTCCGGCCACAGCAATTCCGTGAAGTAAAGCTCGGTGTAAGCAAGATTCCAGAGCAGAAAATTGCTGATGCGGTGTTCTCCGCCTGTGCGTATGAACAAATCGGGATCAGGGCAACCACCCAGGGCGAGCGCCGAACCGAGCAGCTGCTCATCGATTTCCGACACCTCGCGTTTGCCGTTCGCCACCTGTTCCGCAAGCAAACGGGCCGCCTGGACGATATCCCAGCGCCCACCGTAACCGACAGCGATATTCAACTGCATTCCGGCGTTCGTATCCGTAAGCTGATGGGTATGCAGCATCGCCTCGCGCAGTGCCGGTGAGAATACGCCAAGATCGCCGATGAAACGGACCTTTACCTGATTCCGGTGCAGCTTTTCAACCTCGGTCTGCAGCGCGGTCATGAACAGTTCCATGAGCCCGCCAACCTCGGCATCGGGACGCCGCCAGTTTTCGCTGCTGAATGCGAACAGCGTAAGCGCCTTGATCCGGAGTTCTCCGCAGCGTTCGATTGTACGCCGTGCCGCTGTCAGGCCCGCCTTGTGTCCCGCACCGCGCGGCAGATGACGCCGTTTGGCCCAGCGTCCGTTCCCGTCCATGATGATGGCAATGTGGACCGGCAGCCTGGTTACGGAAGAGTCAGTCATGCAATCGGCCACCGTCCAGCAATACACCACGCCGCTTAACGACGCGCTCAGACTTCCAGCAATTCAGCTTCCTTCGTCGCCAGTATCTTGTCGATATTCGCGATATGCTGATCGGTAAGTTTCTGTATCTCATCCTGTGCACGACGCTCATCGTCCTCGGTGACTTTTTTGTCCTTGACGAGGCTCTTGAGTTCCGTATTGGAATCGCGCCGGACATTGCGCACTGCGACGCGCGCGGTTTCGGCTTCCTGACGCGCAACCTTGATGATTTCACGACGGCGTTCTTCGGTGAGTGCCGGCATCGGCACGCGAATCAGGGTTCCTGACGTGGCCGGCATCAGCCCGAGATCCGACGTCATTATCGCCTTCTCGATCACGGAAACCATCTGCTTTTCCCACGGCGTAATGGTAAGCGTACGGGCGTCAGCCGTCGCAATATTCGCGACCTGGTTCAACGGCACCTCATTGCCGTAGTACGACACCCGAATATGATCAAGCAGACTGGTGTGAGCACGGCCGGTACGCAGTTTCGACAGACCTTCTTTCAGCGCTTCCACACTCTTGTGCATGCGTGCGGTTGCATCTTTTTTGATGTCGTCAATCATTGTTCTTCTCCATTATCTACCTGCGTCCCGACATCCTTGGCGCCGAGCATGATGCGCATCAGATCCCCGGGACGATTGAGATCGAAAACCCGCAATGGAATGTTGTTGTCACGGCACATGACAATGGCAGTCGCATCCATCACCATCAACTTGTCGGCCAGAATCTGGTCAAACGTCAGGTGAGGATAACGCACTGCTTTGGGATTGTGCTTGGGATCAGCGGAATAGACGCCATCCACCTTGGTTGCCTTGAGCAGCAGATCGGCGCCGATCTCCGTTGCTCGCAGCGCCGCCGCCGTGTCGGTCGTGAAAAACGGGTTGCCGGTGCCCGCTGCGAAAATGCACACGCGGCCTTTCTCGAGATGGCGCACCGCGCGACGGCGGATATAGTCTTCGGACACGGCGTTGACGCTCATGCCGGACATCACGCGCACAAATACGCCGAGCCGTTCCAGCGCGTCCTGCAGTGCCAGCGCGTTCATCAGCGTCGCCAGCATGCCCATGTGATCGGCCGTTACCCGATCCATGCCGGAGCCGGCAAGGCCCGCGCCCCGGAAGATGTTGCCGCCGCCAATTACGACGCCGACCTGAACGCCAAGGTCCCGCACCTCGCGAATTTCCTCGGCGACGCGGCGGATAACCTGGGGATCAATGCCGTAATCGGCGTTGCCCATGAGCGCTTCGCCGCTCAGTTTCAGGAGGATGCGTCGGTAGGCAGGTGTCTGGTTCGACATCGTTTATAACGTACGCTTTGCGGACAGGATATGCAGAGCCCCGCGAAGCGGGGCTCTCGGATTGCCGGATTGTACCGTAAACGGCGGGCGCCCGCCCGCAGGCATCAGGCCTTGCTGGCCTGCGCCATGACCTCGGCAGCGAAGTCTTCCTGCTTCTTTTCGATCCCTTCGCCCACTTCGAAACGCACGAATCTCAGCACCCTGGCGCCGGCCTTGGCCAGCAGCTTTTCGACCGTCTGGTCGGGATCCTTCACGAACGGCTGACCCAGCAGCGTGATCTCGGCGAGATACTTCCGGATACGCCCTTCCACCATCTTCTCGATGATGGCTTCCGGCTTGCCGCTGTCCGCCGACTGTGCACGGATAATCTCCCGCTCCTTGTCCAGCACGTCCGACGGCACATCGTCCGGTTTCACGCACAGCGGCTTGCTTGCGGCAATGTGCATGGCAATGTCCTTGGCCAGCTCCGCACTGCCGCCGTCCATTTCCACCAGCACCCCGATACGGGTGCCGTGCATGTATGCGCCAAGCTGGTTGGTGCCGGTCCTGAAGTATTCGAATCGGCGCACACTGATGTTCTCGCCGATCTTCGCCACCAGTTCACGACGCGCCGTGTCGGCGGTTCTGCCGTCGGCAAGCGTCATCTCATTCAATGCCTCGGCGTCCTGCGGCCTGCCGCTGAGAACCAGTTTCGCGACAGCGGCGGCAAACGCTCCAAACTCGTCGCCGTTGGCAACGAAATCGGTTTCGCAGTTCACTTCGACCATTGACGCGGCATCACCGCCTAGTTCCATGGCGATCCGGCCTTCCGCGGCCACGCGTCCTGCCTTCTTGTCGGCCTTGGCCAGGCCCGCCTTGCGCATATTCTCGATGGCAGCGTCAATGTCGCCGTGGGTTTCGGTGAGCGCTTTCTTGCACTCCATCATGCCGGCGCCGGTGCGCTCGCGCAGTTCTTTGACTAATGATGCTGTGATTGTCATGCCTTCAACCTGAAATGTTGTGCGCAGCCCCGATAACCGGGGCTGCGTGTACTACATGTGGAACGGATAACGGCAACAGAAGGCGTGGCTTACTCGCCCTGTTCTTCTGCTTTCGCTCTGGACGGCCCCTTGCGGGCAGGGGCTTTTTTGCCGGCAACCTTCTTGCTGGCTGCAGGCTTTTCATCATCGCCCGGTTCGTCTTCCACGGATGCGGGCTGTGACGCTGCTTTCGCAGGTGCCGGCTTTCTGCCGCCGCGGCCCGGCGCTGCCTTGACGCTTGCCGGTGCCTTTCTGCCGCGGCTGCGGCCGCGCTTCGGATTGCCCTGCTCGTCAAGTTCCACAAACTCGTCTTCGTCAGCGCCGGCGAGTTGCGGCATGGCTTCCTTGCCGGCAAGCACCGCATCGGCAATGCCTTGCGCATACAATTGCACGGCACGGATTGCGTCGTCATTGCCCGGAATCACGTAATCAACCCCATCCGGCGAATTGTTGGTATCGACGATCCCGACGATCGGAATATCCAGCTTGTGCGCCTCGCTGACGGCAATCTTTTCATGACCCACGTCAATGATGAACAGCGCATCGGGCAAGCCGCCCATTTCCTTGATTCCACCCAGGCTCTTTTCGAGTTTTTCCATCTCGCGGCGCAGGGTGATGACTTCCTTCTTGCCGAGACGGTCGAAGGTGCCGTCTTCCGCCTGCATTTCCAGTTCCTTCATGCGGCGGATCGACTGGCGCACGGTCTTGAAATTGGTAAGTGTGCCGCCCAGCCAGCGCTGGTTCACAAACGGCATGCCGCAGCGCCTGGCCTGCTCGGCGATGGTATCGCGCGCAGCGCGCTTGGTACCGACGAACAGCACAGTGCCGCCGTCCGCGACCAGACGCTTAACGAATTCCAGCGCCTCGTGGTAGAGCGGGAGAGTCCGTTCGAGGTTGATAATGTGAATGCGGCTGCGTTCGCCGAAAATGAACGGGGCCATTTTCGGGTTCCAATAGCGCGTTTGATGACCGAAATGCACGCCAGCTTCCAGCATCTGGCGCATGGACGGGGTCGCCATGAGTAATCTCCTGATTGTGGGAACGGAGACCGTTCCCGGGGTTAAGCCTCCATACGCCCCGTGTCGCAACCCTGGCCCAGTTGGGCCGGCGGGCACCCCGCGACATGTGACGGCGTATGTGTGGTGTCAAATATGGCCGCTTTGGCGGCCGGTTTGCCAAAAAAGGCTGCGCTTTATACCATAACGACCCAACAACGGCAACGTTGGCCAGGGCTTGAGTCCCTGCCCGTGCTTCCCCATATCCGCTTGCACCGCCCTGTAAACACACATCGCAGCCATGCCCGTCACCATCAAGACCCCCGAAGAACAGGCCAAAATGCGCGAAGCCGGCCGCCTGGCGGCGGAGGTTCTGGACATGATCGGCGAGCATGTAAGGCCCGGGATAACCACCGAAGAGCTGGATCAGCTGTGTCACGACCACATCGTCCATATCCAGAAGGCGGTCCCGGCCAACGTCGGATACAACGGGTTCCCGAAAACCATCTGCAGCTCGATCAATCATGTCGTTTGTCACGGCATTCCCAACGAGAAAAAGCTCAAGGACGGCGACATCGTCAACATTGATGTCACGGTCATCAAGGATGGCTTCCACGGCGATACCAGCAAGATGTACTTCGTCGGCGAGCCCTCGGTACTGGCCCGGCGCCTGGTTCAGGTCACGCATGACGCGATGCTCACGGGAATCGAGATGGTCAAACCGGGGATCCGGCTCGGTGACATCGGCCACGCCATTCAACATTATGCCGAGAGTCACGGTTTCTCCGTGGTGCGTGAATACTGCGGGCACGGCATCGGCCGCGTTTATCATGAAGACCCTCAGGTACTGCATTACGGCACACCGGGTACCGGGCTGGAACTCAAACCGGGAATGACGTTCACCATCGAGCCGATGATCAATGCCGGTAAGCGGCACGTAAAGCTTCTGCCTGACGGCTGGACCGTCGTCACCAAGGATCATTCGCTCTCAGCGCAATGGGAACACACGATCCTGGTTACGGACACGGGTCACGAGATTCTCACCACTCGGGCCGGTGGCGAGATCTGAATTCAGCCGCTTGAACGCCGCGCCGCCGCCTGCACAGTCTCTGGATACCACTCCGCTCGATCATGCTTTGCAAGCCGGGGAGAATCCGGTCCGGATATTGCGCCGGGCGCTACGGCAAGGCGACGCTGCATTACGGGAACGGTTCGATGCAGGCGCGCCGGTTGAACAGCTGGTCAGGGAGCGTGCCGCACTTGTCGATGCCCTGATCACCCGTGCCTGCCGTCTGCACCTGCAAAGCAGCGGCGACACACTGACGCTGGTGGCGGTCGGGGGCTACGGTCGGGGCGAACTTCATCCCTGCTCTGACATCGACTTGCTGCTCCTGATCGCTCCGGGCGGACTCGAAGCCCAACGATCCCGGATTGAAGCGTTTATTGCATTCCTCTGGGACATTGGTCTGGAAGCGAGTCACAGCGTTCGCACGCCTGAAGAATGCGCTGCCGCCGCCCGCGCCGACATCACCGTCGCCACCAACCTCATGGAATCCCGTCTGCTGTTTGGTCCGCGACAACTGTACGCGCAGATGCGCAAACTCACAGATCCTCCTGCCACATGGCCTGCAGCAGAATTTTTTTCCGCCAAGTTTCACGAGCAGCAGCAACGTCATCAGAAATTTCATGACACCGCCTACCGGCTTGAACCCAACATCAAGGAGAGTCCGGGTGGATTGCGCGATATCCAGATGATCGGTTGGGTGGCGAAACGCCATTTCGGCGCCGACACCCTGCACGATCTGGTTAATCACGGTTTCATCACCGAACAGGAATTCGAAATTCTGTCGCGCGGCCAGGCATTTCTCTGGAAGATCCGCTTTGCACTGCACTACCTGAACCGCCGCCGCGAAGACCGCCTGCTGTTTGACGCGCAGATAAAACTCGCGACCCGATTTGGATATCGGGACACACCTCAATCCCTGGGTGTCGAACAATTCATGCAGGAGTATTACAGAACGATCAAGGATCTTGGTCTGTTGAATGAAATGCTGCTGCAATCGCTTGAAGAAGTGATCATAGTGCAGACATCTTCAGCCGACGTTACGCCGCTTGACGGCGATTTCACTGCACGCAACGGCTTTGTACACATCAATGAGCCGGATCTGTTCGCGCGGAAACCGTCTGCTCTGCTTGCAATATTTCACGTGCTTCAGCAACACCCGCGCCTGAAGGGTATCGCCGCCAACACGCTGCGGGCCTTGCGGGAAAACCTGGATCGGATTGACGAGCAGTTTCGATCCGACCCTGCCAATCGTCAGTTGTTCATGACCATTCTCCGCGAACCTCAGGGCGTAACTCACGAGCTGCGGCGCATGAACCGGTATGGGGTACTCGGGCGCTATCTTCCGGCATTCGGAGCCGTAGTCGGGCGGATGCAATACGACCTGTTTCACACCTATACGGTGGATGAGCACATTCTGTTTGTGCTCAGTAACCTGCG
Source organism: Gammaproteobacteria bacterium (assembly GCA_035701115.1). GTDB lineage: Bacteria > Pseudomonadota > Gammaproteobacteria > Natronospirales > REEB76 > DASSKW01. Next base: position 14,684 of record DASSOA010000158.1, on the reverse strand, counting down.
CAGATTTGCACTCAGCCGCTACGACAATGAGTTTCCATTGTGCAGTCAGATCATGCAGGCGCTTCCCAAGCCTGAGCTCGCCTATCTGGCCGCGCTGTTCCACGATGTCGCAAAGGGGCGCGGCGGCGATCATTCCGAACTTGGTTCTCAGGACGCCGAGCGTTTCTGTATCGATCACGGTTTGTCCCGCTACGACGCACGCCTCGTTGCCTGGCTGGTGCAGAACCACCTTCTGCTTTCCATCACCGCACAGAAACGTGATATCAACGACCCGCAGGTCCTGCATCAATTTGCCAGTCTGGTCAGCGATCAGACACACCTCGACTACCTTTACATTCTTACGGTCGCCGACGTTCGAGGTACCAACCCCGAATTGTGGAACTCATGGAAGGCCAGCCTGTTCCAGGAGCTGTATCGCGCCACCAGTGCTGCGCTCCGGCACGGGCTAGAAAACCCGATCGACAAAGACGAACTGATTCGCGAAACGCAGACAGCCGCAATTCACGTGCTTAATGAGCGCGGTTTCGAATCTGTCGCCATCAGCAGGATCTGGAAAAACTTCTCCGAAGAATATTTTTTGCAGCACACTGTCGACGAGGTTATCTGGCACACGACGGCGCTGGCCCATATTGATCCTGACCAGGTGCCGCTGGCGTTTCTGCGCGATCAACCTCAGCGCGGCGGAACCGCGGTGTGCGTGTATTCGCGCGATGACGACTTTATTTTCGGACGCGTCACGGCCGTGTTGTCGCAGCTTGGTCTGACCGTGCTTGACGCACGCCTGATCCCAATCGGCAGCGACGCCCGACTCGACACGTATGTCGTGCTGGAAGACGATGCCGCGCCAATCAGTGATCCCGATCGCCTTCAGGAGATCGAGCAGGTGTTGCGGCGCGAAATAAACCGGCATAATGCGTCGCCCATCCCGGTAACGCGGCGGGCACCCCGCCAGGTCAGGATGTTCGCGACGCCGACACGAATCCATTTTGCGCAAGATGTGATCAACCGGCGTACCGTACTGGAAATCAGCGCTGGCGACCGGCCCGGCCTCTTGTCACTGATCGGCCAGGCGCTGAAGGCGTGTGACGTCCGGCTGCATAACGCCAAAATCACGACGGTAGGCGAACGGGCGGAAGACGTGTTTTTTGTAACCGACACCGGTGGCGGGCCGCTTGATGGTGATGACGCACAATCCCGTCTGCGCAGCGCATTGCTGTCCCGCATTGGCGAGGCAAGCTGAATAACAACCACTATGGAACCCGGTATGAATCCCGATCTGCACAAGCTGCTGCCCTACCCCTTCGAACGCCTGGCAAAACTCAAGCAGGGCATCGCACCTCCCCCGCACCTTTCGCATATCCCGTTATCCATCGGCGAACCTAAGCATGCACCGCCAGAACTTGTCCTCGATGCATTGCGCAACAATCTTGCCGGGCTCGGGGCCTACCCCGTGGCCAAAGGATTGCCCGAGCTGCGCGAAGCCATCGCTGCCTGGTTGACCCGGCGTTTCAAACTCGGTGCCGGCCGCATCGATCCGGACCGTCACGTCATTCCCGTGAGCGGAACGCGCGAGGGGTTATTTGCATTTGTACAGGCGGTCATCGACCGCGGCCGCCAGCAGCCGCTGGTGCTCATGCCGAACCCCTTCTATCAGATCTACGAGGGTGGCGCGTTCCTTGCCGGCGCCGAACCCTGGTTCATGGACACCAACGAGGAATCCGGGTTTCTGCCCGATCTCGATCAGGTGCCGGAATCCGTCTGGCAGCGTTGCCAGTTGCTGTTTATCTGCACGCCGGGAAATCCCACTGGCGCGATCATGGACATTGCTTATCTCAAGCGCGTCATTGAACTTGCTGACCGCTATGATTTCATTGTGGCGTCGGACGAGTGTTACTCCGAGATTTACCTCGACGAACACAATCCGCCGCCGGGGCTGCTGCAGGCCTGCGAAGTATCCGGACGGCACGATTTCCGGCGCTGTGTGGTGTTTCACAGCCTCTCCAAGCGTTCCAGCGTCCCGGGCCTGCGTTCCGGTTTCGTGGCCGGCGATGCAGAAATTCTGGCGAAGTTCCTGCTGTACCGGACCTATCATGGCTGTGCGGTACCGAATCAGGTGCAACTCGCAAGCATCTTCGCCTGGAACGACGAAGAACACGTCATTCGCAATCGGGCGCTGTACCGGGAAAAATTCCAGGCGGCCATGGATATCCTGGGCCCGGTCATGGATGTTACCTGCCCGCCTGCGGCGTTCTATCTGTGGCCGCGCACGTCGGTCGATGATGAAACGTTTACCAGGAGTCTGTTCGCCCAGCAGAACGTTACCGTCGTACCGGGAAGCTATCTGTCACGCAACAGCGTGTATGGCAACCCGGGCCGGAATCGCATACGCATCTCGCTGGTTGCGCCGGTGGCCGAATGCAGCGAAGCAATGCGCCGCGTCCGCCGATACGTGGAGTCACTGTGAACAAAGAAGAAATAAAGGATACTATCGAGGCGCATTTCGAGAACCGCAGCCGGATTACGCCTTCGACCGCGACGCCGGAACTGCACGCAGCCGTCCGACATGCGGTGGAGCTGCTGGATCGAGGTGAAGCGCGCGTTGCGGAACCGCGCGACGGCCAATGGCTGGTCAACGAATGGCTCAAAAAGGCCGTGCTGCTTTATTTCAGATTGCACTCCAATCGCGTAATCGACTCGGGCGCGTTGCGCTATTTCGACAAGGTTCCGCTGAAATATTCCGGCTATTCGCAGAGCGATTTCGAACGTGAAGGTGCGCGTATTGTACCCACGGCGGTTGTACGCAAAGGCGCATACATCGCGGCCGATGCAGTCCTGATGCCGTGCTACATCAACATTGGCGCCTATGTCGGCGCAGGCACCATGGTGGATACCTGGGCAACAGTGGGTTCCTGTGCCCAGATTGGGCGCAACGTGCATCTGTCCGGTGGTGCCGGAATTGGCGGCGTACTGGAGCCGCTGCAAGCTGCGCCTACTGTCATTGAGGACAACTGCTTTATCGGTGCACGGTCCGAAATTGTCGAAGGGGTGATTGTCGAGCGTGGCGCCGTGATTTCGATGGGCGTGTTCATCGGACAAAGTACCCGCATCTACGATCGCGAACGCGATGAAGTCACGTATGGCCGGATTCCGGCCGGTGCCGTGGTCGTACCCGGTTCCCTCCCCTCCGCAGACGGACGTTACAGTCTGCAGTGTGCTGTAATCGTCAAACGCGTTGATGAACGGACCCGCGCCAAGGTCGGCATCAACGAATTGCTGCGCAGCGCAGCGCAGACGTCATGATCGCGATGTGGGGACTCAAAAACTGCGACAGTTGCCGTTGCGCCCGTCAATGGTTTGACGCACGCAACATCGGCTATGTCTTTCACGATGTCCGAGACGAGACACCCGATCGTGCTCATGTATCACACTGGCTGGATGCGGTTGGCAGCGATGTCCTGGTGAACCGGCGGAGTACCACCTGGCGCGGGCTGCCTGCCGCTGAACGAACCCGGATCGATTCCGGAGATCCTGTGCCTGTATTGATCCTGTATCCGGCGTTGCTGAAACGCCCGGTTCTGGAATTTGGCAATCGCGTGCTGGCTGGGTTCAATGCTGCCGAGTACGAGCGCGTTACCTGGAACTCCCGATGACTGACGTACTGGAACTGGCCAAAGCGCTGATTGCATGTCCTTCGGTCACGCCCGAAGACGCCGGTTGTCAGCGGCTGCTCTTGTCTCATTTGCAACAGGCAGGTTTCGACTGCGAACCGATGCGCTTCGGTCAGGTGGATAATCTCTGGGCCGTGCACGGCCGGGGTGGGCCACTGCTGGTGTTCGCCGGCCATACGGACGTTGTGCCTCCCGGGCCGGCGAGCAGATGGCGGCAGGACCCGTTTGAGCCGACCGTGGTTGACGGATTGTTGTACGGGCGTGGTGCAGCGGACATGAAAGGCGGGCTCGCTGCCATGGTAATCGCGGCCCGGCGATTTGTTGTCCGGCATCCCGATCATGCCGGACGGATCGGCTTTCTGATCACCGGCGACGAAGAAGGCCCCTCCGTAGACGGTACTGTAAAAGTTATTGACGTTCTCAAGCGCCGCGGTGAAACAATCAACTGGTGTGTGGTGGGCGAGCCTTCCAGTCAGGAACGATTCGGCGACACGATTCGCAAGGGCCGCCGCGGATCATTGAGCGGAACGCTGACTGTGCACGGAATTCAGGGCCACGTTGCCTATCCGCATCGCGCCGACAACCCTGTCCATCGTGCGATTCCCGCACTCAACGAACTCATCAACACACGATGGGACAATGGCAACACGGAGTTTCCACCCACCAGCTTCCAGATTTCGAATTTCAATGCCGGTACCGGAGCGGGCAACGTAATTCCCGGTCACGCGGAGATTCAATTCAACTTGCGCTATTCGACTTCAAATACCGCACAGGAATTGAAGCAACGCATCAGCCATATCCTGGATCGCCACGAGGTCCGCTATGACCTCACCTGGCATGGTACGGGAGACCCCTTCCTCACGTCCGCCGGAAAGCTGATGGCAGCCGTATCGGCTGCGATCCATGAAGTTACCGGAATTACGCCACAACCCGATACCGGCGGTGGCACATCCGACGGTCGCTTTATTGCGCCGACCGGCGCCGAAGTCATCGAATTCGGTCCGCTCAGCGGCAGCATTCACAAAGTGAACGAGCACGTTGCGGTAGAGGATCTCGAAAAGCTTGTTGATATATATCAGCGCATCATGGAAACAATGCTGATCGCCTAAGCGCTCGACCGTGACCTCGCCAGGGTCCAATTGATCAACAACCCACCGATACCCAAGACAGCAAACCAGATCAGCATCCACTCCGGCATGGTCAATCCGAGAAACCGCCAGGTGACGATCGAGCAGTCTGCAGTGCCGGTAAACGCCTTGACGATAAACTTGTTGAGCGGAAGAACCTTGAACAGGTAGCTCAGTCCCGGCCCGCAGGGCGGTGCCATGTCGGGCGGCAAATGCTGCACGTAGATGTGACGAATCGACACGGCGCCGCCGCACACCGCCGCAACAAACTGCAACACACCGTAAATCCGGGCGCCGGTGGCGCCTGCACGATGCAGTAACGCGATCAGAAAGACAATGCCAAGCGCAATGACCCCGAGCCGCTGAAAAATACACAGCGGACAGGGCTCAAGATGGTCGTGAAATTGCGAATAATAGGCGTAAGTCAATAACGCTACGCAGATCAGAAACCCGGCCAGATTGAGCCAGCGACGTAAAGCCATGTCCGCACCTCAAACGATTGGGAAGCGCAATGCCCGGTTATGCAGACGTTACTTATACTGCATAACGCGGAGCGCCGCCAGCAATTTCAGGTGGAATGGTCGCGGACTTCCCGCTCCATGGCTTCAAAACCGGCGTGGCGTACGTCCTTGCCCTGCACCAGATAGATGACATACTCAGATATGTTCTTGGCATGATCGCCGATACGCTCCAGGGCCCGGGCAGACCACAGAACATCGAGTTCGCGACGGATCGTACGCGGGTTCTCCATCATGAAGGTGATGGCCTGCCGCGACAGCGCTTCGTACTCGTCATCCACTCGCGCATCCTCGCGCGCGGTTTTAACAGCTGCCTTGGCATCCAGACGCGCAAATGCATCGAGCGATTCATGCACCATACCGCGAACATGATTTCCAAGGTGCTCAAGCACCAGGTAACGATCGCCCGGGCGCTCCTGTTCTGCCAGGCGAACCGCCAACCGTCCTATCTTTTCGGCTTCGTCGCCAATGCGTTCCAGATCGGTAATGGTCTTGATTACCGTCAGTATCAGCCGTAGATCGCTGGCTGCCGGCTGCCGCCGCGCAAGTATCCGGCTGCATTCTTCGTCGATCATCAATTCCATCCGGTTGACCTGATCATCCTGCTTTTGCACGTCATGTCCCAGCGCGCTGTCGCCTTGCACCAGGGCTTTCATGGCGTCGCTGATCTGCTGCTCGACAAGCCCGCCCATGGCAAGTACGCGATTGCGTACGTCCTCGAGTTCCTGATTGAACTTCTGGGAAATGTGATGGGTCAGGTTCAGCTTGTCCATGGTCATTTGTGATTACCCGATACCGAAGGTTCTGCGGTGCAGAATTGAATTGAAGGAGACTCTAATATATCGCAATTTCCGGCCGGTACGGACGGGATATCGTTCAAACCTGCCGCGTTGATCTGGCTGCGAACAGCTTAGGCGGGAAATGTGACAGTTGCGTGACGGCCCTCAGGCAGCCTGAACGACGGACGCGACCGGCGCATCGATGCCCTCACATACGGATACCCACGCATCCCTGGCCAACGCACGGCTTTGCGCGCCGGATGCGGAAATGGGTGGCATGCAGCGGATGGTCAGGGACAAGGAGCGCTGACCAAGCAGAGGCCAGAGGTTCTCCAGCAGACTCTGGTCCCCGACAAATGCAGCTCGCTGCCGCTCGGCGCCGGACCCCGGATAGCTGATCGCAACCGGTTGTACCAGGACATTGGTACGAATCGCCGCCTGAAACAGCCGGGACTTGAAAGGTCTTGGCGCGATCGCGTCTGACGTCGTCCCTTCCGGAAACAGGATCAGGCTGCGGCCGGCCGCGAGGCGGCGTTCCATTCGCGCCTGCAGTATGCGAGCAGCGCCAAAATCTCCACGGCGCACAAATAGGGTCCCGCTCACCCTAGTCAGCCAACCGAATAACGGCCAGTCACGGACTTCCTGCTTGGCTACAAAATCCGCACTGGCGATCTCGGCCAGCGCTATGATGTCGATCCATGAAATGTGGTTCGCGACGAGAAGCGCCGGTTCCGTCACCGGCTCGCCGCAGACAAAGACACGTACGCCAAGCAGCCGTCCCACTACCCTCAGCCACCAGCGAACCGTGCCGTTTCTCACGCGAACTTGAGCCTTCCGTGCGACGCCAAGTTGACCCGGGAGCAACAATATTCCAAGCACGATACCCAGCAAGACGTGCAAAACCAGACCGAGCACACGCAGCAATATCCGCAACGACATAATCATCGCCTATTTGCTCACTGGTGCAGATAGCGGCGTACATAGCGCCGGCTCAGATTGGCGGTATCCAGTACGACCAGCAGATCAGCTGTATTGAAGTCCGGATCCCAGCAGGGTTCTCCGCAGACCGTGGCGCCCAACCGGACATAGGCCTTGAGCAGAGGCGGCATCAAGGCAGCGGGCGCAACGTCCCGTGTCGGCAACGGAAGTCGTGGACTGACCCGGAACTCTCTGGAAACCAGATTTTCCCGTGACAACCATGCGTAGGTCGCCTGCGCTCCCGCGCCGCCGTCGTGCATCGGGATACTCGCACAACCGATCATGCGCTGAAACTGGCTGACATTGAGCAGTCCGGCCAGCCCCGACCAGAGCATGCTGATCACGGCACCGCGCCGGTAATCCGGATGCACGCAGGTACGGCCGACTTCCATGATTCTGCCCGGGGCGGCAAGAATGCTGTCCAGATCGAATTCGCATTCAGAATAAAAACCGCCCGCACGTCTTGCATCCAAATCCAGCAGGACGCGGGTGCTCGCCACGATCTCGTCGGTGGCATTATCGCGAACGATCACGTGGTGGCAGTAAGGATCGAATTTGTCCTGATCAAGCCCGGGTTCCATGCCATGCAACGAGGCGCCCTGCTCTTCCGCAAACACCCTGTAACGCAGGCGCTGCGATTCGCGCACCTCTGCTTCGGAACCTGCCAAAGCCACACGCAGACGCCCCTGCGCCGGCTGCTGCGGCAATTGCTTGCCAATTGAATCAACGGAATTGAACTCGAACTGGTCGGTCGCCATGTGCTTGATCCTTGCCGTCTGTCTGACGACAAGCATGCAGATGGCGAATTAAGCCCCGATGAAATTAGCGCGACAGTTCGATGACATCAGGTTGCACGCGCGAAAGACGCCGTTTCCGGACGGTAGGTTCGCTGGGCCGGAAAATGGCAACTGAACGTGCTCCCCTTTCCGGGCTGACTCACAATCTCGAGACGCGCGGCATGATGCTGAAGGACATGCTTGACGATCGCGAGCCCCAACCCTGTCCCGCCGCTGTCGCGTTGCCGTGAGGGGTCGACGCGGTAAAACCGCTCGGTCAGCCTGGGAATGTGTTCAGCTGGAATCCCGATACCGGTGTCACTGACAGTGAAACAGGCGCCCTCACCCTCCGGTTTCCAGGCAACCGTTACCCGCCCGTTCGATGGCGTGTATTTCATGGCATTGAACACCAGATTGGCAAAGGCGCTGTACAGCTCACGTTCCGCACCAAGTAATTGAAGGTCCGAAGTGATGTCGAGAATCACATCTCCCGGGCCCTGACCCAGGGCCCGGACCTCGGCCCGGATGCGCGACAGCATGCCGGCTACGTCAACTCTCTGATATGGAGCATCCCCTGGCTCGGTTTCCAGCCGCAGCAGTTCGAGCAGATCATTCACGATTGCGTTCATGCGGCGCGACTGTTGCTGCATTTCCCTGACTGGTGCACGCCAGTCCTCCGGTATGTCTTTTGCGGAATTAAGCGCATCCAGATAGCCCGCAATCACCGTCAGGGGTGTTCTGAGTTCATGTGATGCGTTCGCCACAAATTCGCGACGCATCTGTTCGAGACGGTGCAAACGCGTCACATCGCGCACCAGCAACAGCTGTTGGGACTGCGCATACGGTACGATCTGCAGGGTCAGGTACGACGCTCCGCCATTCTCGGACGGCACCTCTACTGCTTCCTCGTAATTGCCGAGTTTGATATAGCGGATGAAATCCGGATGGCGAATCAGGTTCGCGATGCGCTGCCCGATATCCTGCGGCACGTGCAGATCGAGCAACCGCGCTGCCGAGCGGTTGAACCAGCGAATCTCACCAAGTCGGTTCAATACCACCACTCCGTCCGGCATAGCGCCGGTTGAGTCGCGAAACTCACGCAGCAGCCGCGCCATGCGGCGTTTGCGTTCCCGATCCCGTCTTCGCAGACGATAGAAATGCTGGAATATTTCGCCCCATACCCCGAGCGATTCCGGTGTGTTGAACTGCCGGCCTTTGCGAAGCCACTGCTCCAGACGGTAAAGGTTGATGAGATGCCAAAGCAGATAGATCGCCGTGGCCACGAACAGACCCAGCACCGGGTGCCCAAAATGGCCGGCAAAAACCAGGCCCGCCAGCAGCAACGCGGCGTAACTCAGCAGGCTTTGCCGCCAACCCTGCCCCATCATGAATCCCGTGCCACCGAACAACGATAACCGCTGCCACGCACAGTCTGTATGTATCCATCGCAGCCGAAAGGTTCCAGTGCTTTCCGAAGGCGGCGAATATGCACGTCGACTGTGCGTTCCTCGACGTAAACTCCGCCGCCCCAGACACGATCCAGTACCTGAGCCCGGCTGAATACGCGCTCTGGATGGGACATGAAAAACCGGAGCAATCGGTACTCGGTGGGACCAAGGGAAACATCCCTGCCGTTCGCGGTAACGCGATGACTAAGTGTATTCATCTGCAAGATGCCGACTATCAATTGCTCTTCATGCCCGGCCGCACGACGCAGCACGGCTTCAATGCGTGCCAGAAGTTCGCGGGTGGAAAACGGCTTCGTGATGTAGTCGTCCGCACCGCTCTGCAGACCCATGACCTTGTCATCTTCGGTGGCGCGTGCCGTGAGCATGATGATCGGCAACTCACGCGTTGCTTCCTGACGCTTAAGCAGACGTGCAAATTCCAGCCCACTCATGTCCGGCAGCATCCAGTCGAGCAATACCAGGTCGGGCAACCGGTCGGCGATAGCGGCGCGAGCTACGGTGCAGTCGGCAGCCTCCTCGACCCGGTAGCCCTCACGCTTGAGCCCGAATGCGACCATGTCGCGCACCGGCTGCTCGTCTTCCACTATCAGTATGCGCTTGTCAGTCATGTCCTTTATTACTACAGTGCAATGACGCAATTATTAAAACAAGGTCATATGACAATCTAATTACAGCACTGGTTTCGGGCTCGCCACCTTGTCGCGCAGATAAACCGGCAGTGCCTGTTCTGCCTGCACAAATTTCCCCTGAGCATATGCCTGCGCCGCCAGCGCCGCGACATCTCTCGCATCCGGCAGCAGGTCCGGCGCCATACCTGACAGCTGCCCCCGCAGCTGAAGCTCCAGTTCGGGCAGGTAATTGCGAAAACCTTCGCCGACACCGAACCATCCGCCATCGTCAGGTGGGATCACCATTGGCGGCGGCGATACAGCCTCGCTCGTATGGGCCTCGATGCCATCTGGTGATAGCGAATAGGCAGCCCAGTACACTTCGCCCATTCGCGCGTCCATGCAGACCAGCGCCCGTGAGATACCATGCAGTCTCGCTGCTGCTGCCGCGAGTGCTTCGAGATCCGAAACAGGAACAAGCGGCAGCCCAACGCCAAACGCAAGACCCTGCGCGACCGACACTGCCACGCGCACGCCCGTAAACGCACCCGGACCCCGGCCGAACGCAATTGCGTGCAGCTGGTTCAGTTTGCAGCCCTTGTCCCCGAGCAAGTCATCTATCATCGGCAGGATCAGCTCTGCATGCGTCCGGCTTGCCATCTGCTCGCGTTGCCACACCTCGCCGTCTTGCCAAAGCGCAACGGAACACCGCTCGGTCGCAGTATCAATCGCCAATATTTTCATACTGCAGCCGAACTCCTGGTGGTGAATGGCATCTGTTCTGCAAGAAAACCCTGAACCTCGCTCAGACTGCGGGTACGCCGCATCGGAGGCAGACTGTTCAGGAATACCCGCCCATATCCCTTTCGTGTAATCCGGGGGTCGCACAGCATCAGGACACCCGTATCCGTCGTGTCGCGAATCAAACGGCCCACTCCCTGCTTGAGGGCAATGACAGCGAGCGGCAATTGGTGCGCGGTGAACGGATCGCGCCCCTGACGTCGCAAGGCATCCAGTCGCGCCTTGAAGACCGGATCGCCCGGTGAAGCAAATGGCAACCTGTCAATTACGACGACCGAAAGCGCCTTGCCCTTGACGTCGACCCCTTCCCAAAAACTTGATGTGCCCAGCAAAACCGCATTACCAAGGGCCCTGAACTCTTCAAGCAGGGTATGCCGTGGAGCTTCTCCCTGTACCAGAAGCGGATAATCGATGACGCCGCGCAACCGGCCGGCAGCTTCCTGCAGGGCTCGATGACTGGTAAAGAGAATGAATGTCCGTCCTCCACTGGCTTCGATTACCGGCAATGCCGCGGCGACTACGGCCGCTGTATAGTCAGGTGAACCGGTATCGGGCATATCCTGCGGCAGATAGAGAAGCGCGTTCCGTTCATAGTCAAAAGGGCTGTCAAGCAGAAGTTCACGGGTCTGGTCCAGGCCCAGGCGTTCCCGGAAATGCGCAAAACTTCCGTTAATGGACAGCGTCGCCGACAGAAACACCCAGGCCGAAGGATTCTGCGCCATGCTGCCGCGAAAACGTTCGGCGGCATCCAGAGGAGTGAGATTCAGACTGAAATTACGACTGTAACGTTCGATCCAGCGTATGTGATCGGCAACTTCCTCGTCATCAAGGAACAATTGCAGACGCTCAATCACGGATTCAAGACGCTGCCTGCAATTTTCCAATCCCCGCGAGCGCACTGCCAGATGTTCGAGGCCTTCGTGCAATGCAACAAGTGCTGTCGCAAGCAGCTGCAACGCTTCGCATGCACGCACTTGCCCGGGAAACTCGCGCCATTCGAAGCGGCCTGCGCCGTGACCCAGCAATTGCTGGGTTGCTGCCAGCGCCGATTGTGCTGCCTCCACAAGGCAGGCAAATTCGGGCGCGTCGGCACCTGCTTCGCGGTACTCCTTCTGCACATCCTGAAGCAGCTCACTGCACTGACGACTCGAAACATTGCTGCCAAAATACTGGGTGGCCACCTCGGGAAGCTGATGCGCCTCATCCACGATCACAGCGTCCACACCAGGCAGCAGCGCGCCAAAGCCCTCTTCCTTGAGCAGCATGTCCGCAAGCAACAGATGATGATTAATGACCACGACATCGGCCTCCTGTGCACGGCGCCGCGCTTCGAGCACGTGACAGCGGCCATATTCAGGACATTCCTGACCCAGGCAGTTGTCAGCCGTGGACGTGACTTGTGGCCAAAGCGGGGAAGTTTCCGGAACGGCAGACAATTCGGCAATTTCGCCGGTCCGCGTCTGGTCCGACCAGGACCGGATCCGCTCCAGTTCAGAGACCTGGTCCCGGCTTTCAAACAGGCCTTGCGCAGAATGTACCAGCATCGAAAGTCGATGCCGGCAAAGATAGTTTGCGCGGCCTTTAAGCAGCGCTACCTTTACCGGCATGCCGAGCGCGTTCCGAACGACCGGGAGATCGCGGTGGAAAAGCTGATCCTGAAGGGTCTTGGTGCCCGTTGAAATCAGAACGCGTTTTCCGGCAAGTAATGCCGGCACAAGATAGGCAAACGTCTTGCCCGTACCTGTGCCGGCCTCGGCGATGAGGATTTCACCACGTTCAAAAGTATTGCTGATCTCATCGGCAAGCAACTGCTGCTGATCACGAACAGCGAAGTTGGGCAAGTGCTCTGCGAACGGGCCAGTTGACCCAAGCAGATCAGCGCAGTCCGTCATGAATAACCGGCCGGCGGCGAAGCGGGAACGTGGCGATCAGGGCGCCACGCCCAATGGCGCTTTTGACAACACATTCGCCTGATCCTGACTCAGCACCGTTTGATCCACATCAGCCTGCAGAACGGCATTCCGGCTGGCCAGTGCCTTGTCTGGAAAGCGTCTGGGATCGTTCTGCTGCGGATTTCCCATTACTGCCACCAGCAACGCGATGTCCTGTGGTTGCAACTCTGCGAATGGTTTGTGGAAGTATATCTGGCTGGCGCTCACCAGCCCCGTGATTGGCTTGTTGCTGTCCATGCCCATATGTACGTCGTTGAGATATCCTTCCAGGATATCGGTGCGAGTAAATTTGAATTGCGCTACCAGCGCCATGACGTTTGTGGAGAGGCTGGATGCATCTGGAAAATAGAGCCGTACCAGTCGGAGCGTCACGGGACTGATCGTTGTGGCACTGGCATCAAAGAATCCCGGATCAGTCACCGCCAGGAACGTATTGGGCAAAAAAGCCGTCACGGAATGCAAACTGAGATTGTGAACGGGATCGGCACTGCGCGAAATCAGGTCGGTATTGAAGCGATCAGATATCTTGCTGGCCAGGCTGGCCACATAGAGTCCGGCACCGACAATCGCCACGACAACAACAGCCAGAACCAGCAACGGGGCTCGCGAGCGTTTGTTGCGGACAATCTGATCGCGGCGCTTTTGCAACTCCCGCTGGGTCGCTGAACTCCTGCGCTTCAGCACCTCGCGGATCGTATGTTCACCCATCTGGGCCCCTCCTTTGGGGACAACTTCCGTTCGCCGTCAATTCTATAGCATCCGCCCGCAGCGAGGGGCCCTGATAGCGGACCAAATGGTAATCGGACGCTATAATACAGGGCTATCGCCGTGGGGCGCGGCAGTACCAACCGGCCCCACCATCTTCAACCTGATGTGGGCCTGAAATGACCAGCAATAAAGCGCTTTCCGAGTGGGTCGCCAGCATTGCCAAGCAGACGCGTCCTGACCAGATTCATTGGTGTGATGGTTCCGAGCGGGAATATCGCGATCTGATTGACCTGATGCTCAAGGAAGGCTCTCTCAAGGAGCTCAATCCGCAGACACACCCCGGCTGCTACCTGCACCGTTCGAACCCTTCGGACGTAGCCCGCGTAGAGCACCTGACCTTCATCTGCACGAACGATCGCGACGACGCCGGCCCCAACAACAACTGGATGGACCCGTCAGAAGCCCACGCCAAAATGGATGCGCTGTTCAAGGACTGCATGGCCGGCCGCACGATGTACGTGATCCCCTATTGCATGGGTCCGATCGACTCCCCCCTTTCACGGTGTGGCGTTGAAATTACCGACAGCCCCTATGTCGTCGCCAATATGAAGATCATGACCCGCATGGGCGCGGCCGCGCTGCAACGCATCGAGCGGGAAGGCCGGTTTGTGAAGGGACTGCACTCTATTGGCGACCTGAATCCGGAACGCAGATTCATCATGCATTTCCCGGAAGAACTCACCATACAGAGCTTTGGCTCGGGCTACGGCGGTAATGCGCTCCTGGGCAAGAAATGCCACGCATTGCGCATTGCGAGCTGGCAGGCCAGATCGGAAGGCTGGCTGGCCGAACACATGCTCATCGTTGGAATTGAGAATCCCCAGGGGCAGGTGCATTATGTAGCCGCAGCGTTCCCGTCGGCTTGCGGCAAAACCAATCTGGCGATGTTGATTCCCCCGGAAACGTACCAAGGCTGGAAAATCTGGACCATCGGCGATGACATCTGCTGGATGCGGCTGGGGGACGATGGCCGGTTATGGGCAATTAATCCCGAAGCTGGTTATTTCGGCGTGGTACCCGGAACCAACCGGAAAACCAACAAGAATGCCTATGACATGATTACCCGCAATACAATCTTTACCAATGTTGCGGTAACGGATGACAATCAACCCTGGTGGGAAGGCCTACAAGATGGCCGCCCGGCCCTGAACTGGAAGGGTGAGACGTACGGGGCAACCAACGGGGCAGCAGCACATCCGAATTCCCGGTTTACCGTATCGGCAAGCCAGAACCCTTCCTA
>DASSOA010000157.1:0-7037 GCA_035701115.1 Gammaproteobacteria bacterium | reverse complement strand
GTCACGCTGCTCGATACGCGTGTTTCCAGTACACCGCTATCCTTCACGGCGGGCGATGCCGGAATTGCTATCAGCGACATCGGCGGAACCAGTTCGGCGCCGGTGTTTGCGCCGGCGACTGTCAGCGGCAACGTCAACATCAAGGCGTCCCGCGACGCGCATCTGCTGTCGGATATCAACGTCAGCGGCTATGTACTGGTCACTGCCGGTCGCAACATTGACGATCCGCTGCCGACCGACATCAAACGCTTTCTGAATCAGGATCCGCACCATCACGGCGGTTCTTCATCCAATGACATTTCCCCGCTCAAGCTGAGTACTTCGGCACTTGCATTGCTGGCCGGCGGCAATGTCACGCTCACTGATGCGGTGCTCAAGGTCGGCAGCGGCACTGTACCGGGTGTCACTGGAGATTCCGCTGCCATGGCGCTGCTCACAACCCAGGGGCTGGCCTCAACCGGAATGTTGCCGAATGCCACGTTTGTTGCAGGCGGTACGCTCGGCCTCGGTGCGATGACCTTGACCGGCGATTATCTCTATATGGAAGCCGGCAGCTACAACCTGACCGGTCCGGTGAGCGTACCGTCTACGACTGTTGTGCAGTTTGCACCGACCGTGCTGACCGGCACGATCGGTATCGAGCCGGGTACCTCGACAACGTCACAGCTCAATCTCAGCGGCAGTTTGCTGAATCTGTTCCCGGGCACCACGCTGCTGGTCGGCGCAACCGGCGTGAGCGGTGACGTATCCATCGGCAAGACGGGCACGATCACGCTCAGCGGCAACAGCAATTTCCTGGTTGACACCACGGGCACGGTTACCGGACTGAATAACATTCTCAGTAGCGGTCTGGTCAGCAATCTGCTGGAGCTTGCGAATTTCCAGGTTCCCACGGCGGGTGAGATACAGAACACCGGTACCACGTCAGGCGACGATCCATTGAACGACCACAAGAAAAAGCAAACCACGGTCACCGGAATTGACGACAACAACGGGAACGGCGGCACCATCGAAACCGACGACAGCCCGGCCAGCGTCTGTCGCGGGTAAGGGGAAAGCACGATGAATATCTGCAGAATCAAACTCTATTCGCTGCCGGTTCTGGCTCTGGTCCTGGCGTTTGGCAGCACCGCGGTGTCCGCGGACAATGCCGCGCCGGTGGGAACCGTCACCCTGGTCGCCGGGCACGCTACGGCGGCAACACCCGCTGGACAGATTCGCGACCTGTTTCGCAACAGCAACGTGTATGCGGGCGAAACGCTGGTCACGGCCGGATCGAGTTACATGAACGTGGTGTTCACCGACGGTGGCCGCGTGTTGTTGCGCCCGCAAAGCCGGTTCGTGATCGAACGCTACCAGTACAACGGCGGTGCGGCGGCAGCGCCAGCAACGGGCGCGCAAACCGAACACGAGAGCGCGTTCTTCAGATTGCTGAAAGGCGGCTTCCGGGCCATCAGCGGATTGATCGGTCACGTCCGCCGCCAGGATTACCAGGTGCAGACGCCGGTTGCGACCATCGGTATTCGCGGCACGGATTATGAAGTCCGTTACTGCGCCGGTGATTGCGACGACATGCAGCCGGCGCCGCAGAACGGCCTCTATACCGGCGTCGAATCCGGCGGCATTGTCGTCAGCAACCAGAGTGGCCAGATCGTGCTCAGCCACGGCCAGTACGGCCTGATTCCCGCGACCGGCGGCCCGCCCATCCCGCTGCCGGTACGTCCGCCGGCGCTGGGCAAGCAGCCGCTGCCCGATCCCCGTACCTGCAATTAAGCCCGGAATGCGTTGTTGCCCGGCGATGTGCCGGGCAGCGCGTTGACGTGCCGGGAATCAACGGGTACTTTACGGCCTGCCTTGCGGCGCCACGGCGCCACGCAGGGCCGGTTTCCAGGCTCATAACAACCTGACTCCATCCAATTCAAGCGAGACGCGCCATGAGGATCGTGTTACTTGGAGCGCCCGGTTCCGGCAAGGGGACCCAGGCCAAGCTGCTGGTCGAAAAATACCGTATCCCGCATGTCTCAACCGGGGACCTGCTGCGGGCGGCGCTGGCAGCCGGCACGCCGCTGGGGCTGCAGGCCAAGGCCGCCATGGACGCCGGTCAGCTGGTTACCGACGACATCGTGCTCGGCATTATCCGCGAGCGGTTGCGCGCCAACGATGCAAAGAAGGGCTTCATCCTCGACGGGTTTCCGCGCAACATCGCCCAGGCCCAGGCGCTCGACACAATGCTGATGAACCTCAATCAGCCCCTCGACTGTGCGGTGCTGATGGACGTTGATTTCGACGTGTTGATGCAGCGTCTGACCGGCCGCCGCACCTGCGAAAACTGTGGCGCCGCTTACAACATTTACACAAATCCGCCGCGTCTCGATGACCAGTGCGATCGCTGCGGCTCAACGCTGCACCATCGTGCCGACGACAACGAGGAAACCATCGGCAACCGGCTGCGGGTGTATGACAGCCAGACCAAACCGCTGATCGGTTTTTATCGCCAGCAGGGGCGTCTCGAAACTGTGGATGCGGTTGGGGATGTCAACGACATTTTCAAACGTCTGCTGAAGATTCTCGAACCGATTGCCAAGGGTACGCGCAAACCCGTACTGCCGATTCCGCCCGCGGCATCCGCCAAGCCGGACAAAGTCAAAGGAATCGCGAAACCCGCCGCCAAACCCGCGATGAAGCCGGTAGCCAAACCGGTGGCAAAAGCGCCGGCTTTCAAAAAGCCGGCATCCGCGAAAAGCAAACCGGCCGGCAAGGCGGCAACGGCGAAAGGCAATACGAAAGCATCAGTCGCGAAATCCGCAGCGAAAAAAGTCACAACGAAGAAACCTGTGGCAAAGAAAGCGCCGCAGAAAAAGGCCAGTGCAAAACCGGCGAAAGCCAGGCCGGCCAAAAAAACTGCAAGCAAGGCTAAAGGCAAAAAGCCGGCTTCAAAGTCGAAGAAATAAGCCGGCTCAGTCTTCCGATGCGGCGTTGATCAGGCACAACCGGCCGTCGCGTACCGCCAGTGTGGTGTCGCCATTCAGCACGCGCAACAATTCCTTCCCCACCGATTCCAGGCGCCAGCCTGACAAGACGTCCAGTTCCCGTTCGCCGCGCACCAGGCGTTCGAGTTCCGTGCGCGTCGCAAGTTGCGCCGCGCTTATCCCGGTTTCCGCGCTTTTGATTCGCACCACGCCCACCAGTGCGTCAATCAGCGCTTCTGCCGCGGGGTCAAGACGCGCCGGCGCCGCCGGTGTTTCCACAACCGTCTGTTGTTCCGCCAACGCCGCCAGCAGTGCACTTCCGTATTTGCGCGCCGCACCCTCGCTCATGCCGCGCAATTCCAGCAATGCCTCGGGCGACGCCGGGTGCCGGCGCGCGATGTCGAGCAGCAGTTCATCCTTGATGACCCACTGGCGCGGCAGATTTTCCGCAATGGCCTGCTGTTCACGCCACGCTGCAAGCCGTTTGGCTGTCGCGCGCTGGCGTGGCTTGAGCCGCGGCAGACCACGCAGACGCTGCCAGGCCTGTTCGGGATCGGTGCGATAGGTGGACGGATTTTCCAGCGTGGCGCGTTCGCGTTGCAGCCAGTCGAGTCGTCCGCGCTGCTGCAGTTCGTTTTGAAGCCTGAGGTAAACATCCCGCAGGTAACGTACGTCGTCGGCCGCATAATGAATTGCGCCTTCCGGCAACGGACGACGCGACCAGTCGGCGCGGGTGTGGCCTTTTTCCAGTCGCACACCGAGCAGGCTTTCCACCAGATTGGCGTAACCGATCTGACCCGGAAAGCCGGCAAAGCTCGCGGCAAGCTGGGTGTCGAACACCGGCGTCGGCACTTGCTGGGTGAGATTGAAGAAAATTTCGAGGTCCTGGCGGGCCGCGTGCAGTACCTTGGTAATCCGCGTGTCCGCCAGCAGGTCCAGTAACGGGTCCAGCTGCGGCAGCGCGAGCGGATCAACACAGGCCACCAGTTCAGGGGTGGCCACCTGCACCAGGCAGAGCTGCGGGTAGTAGGTCCGTTCGCGCATGAATTCGGTATCGAGCGCGATCCAGTCCACGTCGCGCAGCCGGGCGCACAGTGATTCCAGTGCCGGCGGCGTATTTATCCAGAGCAGTTCGTTGCTGTCATTCATGTCGGGGTGCCGGTTTGCGGGTCAGACGGTGCAAGGTATGATGCGCACGGGGAATTGCGTAATGCCAGCCGCAAGACGCCTCGCGCCGGCGTACCGGAGGACTGGCCCGGCAAAACCGGCGAAACAGTTGCGACCGAGTGATGGTTATATAAGGTCTGCGAAGTCATTTTTAAACGCCGCTGGAACGCGCAAAACCTGTATCAGAGGTGATCTTGAAGGCGATTGTACGCACTTGCTGGGAAATATGCCTGCTGCGTCGCGGTCCGCAGGTGTTTCCACGCTCCGGGCTCCTGCTCGCGGTCATGCTACTGATCTATGTATTCCTGGACATCTACAGCAATTTTCTCAACGGCATGTACCGGATTCAGGACATGCTGGCGGAGACCGCCGTGGACACCGGCATGCTGACGGCGTTCTGTTTTCTCACGTTGCTGTGCTGGCGCCAGAGCACGCGCTTCAATCAGACTCTGGTCGCGCTGCTTGGTACCGGATCGCTCCTGACCTGCGCTTCGCTGCCGTTGCTTTCCGTGCTGCATTTCGACAACCTGCCCATGTTGCAGCAACTAGCAAGCTGGATGCTGCTGGTGCTGTTTCTATGGAACATCGTTGTCATGGCCCACATTCTCCGGCACGCGCTGGGCAACGCACGCTATGCACCGATTCTGCTGGCCGGTCCGTTTCAGTTGTTGACGTTCCTGGTGCTGAACCTGCTGTTTCAGGCGAACTGACATGCGCATTCACATACTCGGTATCTGCGGTACGTTCATGGGCGGCATCGCGGCGCTGGCGAAAGCCGCCGGTCACGACGTGAGTGGTTCGGATGCCAATGTGTATCCGCCGATGAGCACCCAGCTTGAAGCGCTCGGGATTCAGCTGCAACAGGGTTACCGTGCGGAGCACTTTGAGCCGGCGCCCGATCAGGTGGTTGTCGGCAACGCCCTGTCGCGCGGCAATCCGGCGATCGAAGCAATGCTCGATCGGGGCCTGCCGTACTGTTCCGGACCGCAATGGCTGGCAGAAAACATTCTGCGCGGCCGTCACGTGCTCGCCGTGGCCGGTACGCACGGCAAGACCACGACCACCAGCATGCTGGCGTGGATACTTGACGCCGCCGGCAGGCAACCTGGATTTCTGATTGGCGGCGTGGCGCCGGACTTCGGCGTGTCGGCGCGGCTTGGTGCGGGCGATGCACCGTTCGTGGTTGAAGCGGACGAATACGATACGGCGTTCTTCGACAAGGGTTCCAAGTTTCTGCATTACCGGCCGCGCACCGCGATCCTCAACAACCTCGAATACGATCATGCGGATATTTTTCCGGATCTCGCCAGCATTGAAGCGCAGTTTCATTACCTGGTGCGTACGGTGCCGGGCAACGGCCTGCTGGTCGTGAACAGGACCGACGCGAATCTGGCGCGGGTGCTTGAAAAAGGCGGCTGGACACCGTGCCAGAAGTTTGCCTTGTCGGACGGCGACTGGTCGGTCAGCGGAATGAACCCGGACGGCAGCGGGTTCACCGTGCTTTATCAGGACCGGCCCGTTGGGTCGGTGCAGTGGAACCTGAGCGGCACGCACAATGTGATGAATGCGCTCGCGGCGATCGCGGCCGCACACCATGCTGGGGTTTCCCCGGACGTCGCCGCCGCTGCATTGAGCCGGTTCAGGGGCGTTAAACGCCGCCTTGAAGTGCGCGCCCAGGTGGATGGCGTGACGGTATATGACGATTTTGCCCATCACCCGACGGCGATCGCGACCACGCTCGACGGTTTGCGCCGGCGCGTGAAACAGGCGCGCATCATCGCGGTACTGGAACCGCGTTCCAATACCATGAAAGCCGGCGTGCACCGCGATACGCTGGCGGGCGCACTGGACAATGCCGACCGGGTATTCGTCTATCAGGCGCCCACTATCAAGTGGGACGTGGCGGCTGCGTTGCGTCCGCTCGGTGCGCGCGCCAGCGTCAGTTTCGACATCGCACAGCTGGTGGAGCGGGTGAGCGCTGAGCTGCGACGCGGGGATCATGTGGTAATCATGTCGAATGGCGGATTTGACGGCTTTCATGACAAACTGATTGCGCGTCTCGAACGCAACGCGGCCCCGCGTTGCTGAGACAACAGGTCATATTCCAGCGGTGAACGGATCAAGGAACGGCAGCGCATGAACAACAACGCAATTACGCTGGCATTGACCGGTGCTTCCGGCGCGCAGTACGGCATACGCCTGCTGGAACGGCTGCTCAAGGCCGAGCGGCGCGTCTATCTCATGCTGTCGAAACCGGCGCAACTTGTCGTCGGCATGGAAACGGATTTGAAATTGCCGGGGCGCGCCGGCGACATTGAAGCATTTTTCACCGAGCGCTTTCACGCCGCGAAAGGGCAACTGCAGGTGTTCTCGCCGGAACAGTGGACGGCACCCGTTGCGAGCGGTTCGGCACAGGTTGCTGCCATGGTGATCTGCCCCTGCAGCATGGCGACGCTGTCCGCGGTTGCCACCGGCGCCAGCCGCAGCCTGATCGAGCGTGCAGCGGACGTGACGATCAAGGAACAGCGCAAACTGATCCTGGTGCCACGCGAAACGCCGTTTTCCGCAATCCATCTCGAGAACATGCTGAAACTTGCGCGCCTGGGTGTCGTGATATTGCCGGCCAACCCCGGCTTTTATCAGCGCCCCGCGAGCGTGGAGGAGGTAGTGGATTTCGTGGTGGCGCGTGTGCTCGATCATCTCGGTGTAGCGCACACGCTGGTGCCGGCATGGGGCGAACCGGGCGAATGACAGACTTCCGTGCCTGAAGTTGCATTGTTTCCCCTGCAAACGGTCCTGTTTCCGGCGGGTCCGTTGCCGCTGCGCATTTTCGAACCGCGTTATCTCGACATGGTCAGCCGGTGCCTCAGACAGAATGAGGGGTTCGGCGTCTGTCTCACA
>DASSOA010000156.1:0-2151 GCA_035701115.1 Gammaproteobacteria bacterium | reverse complement strand
TGTCCCAGGGATTCTTCACTGCACCGTACCAGCTGGTTTCATTCGACGAACCCATCGCGAATTCGTCCATGTTGGTCTTGCCCAGCATCACACTGCCGGCCTGCCTGAGCCGTTCGATCAATGTTGCATCGTATGGTGCGACGAAGTTGTCCAGCATCTTCGAGCCGCAGCTGGTCTTGACACCTTGCGTACAGAAAATGTCCTTCTGGGCGATGGGCAATCCGGTCAACGGGCCGGCTTCGCCGGCTGCAATTCGCTGGTCCGCCGCTCGCGCTTCAGCAAGTGCCTGCTCCTGCAGCACGGTGATGAAGGCGTTGAGTTCCGGGTTGAAGCGTTCAATGCGCGCAAGAAACGCCCGAGTCAGTTCTTCGCTGGAAATGTTGCGCGCCTTGAGTTCGCGCGCCAGTTCGGCCAGGGTCTTGTTATGCATGATGTCTGTCTTTGAAATGGTTTTGGCAGGTGTTGCGTTTGCGGGAACCGCCCGTGCGGCGCCTACTCGATCACTTTCGGCACGAGATACAGTCCGGCTTCGGTCTGCGGGGCATTCTGCTGATATACGTCACGCTGATCGGTTTCGGTTACCTCGTCGGCACGCAGCCGTTGACTCATGTCCAGCGGGTGGGCCATCGGCGCCACACTGTCGGTATCGGCACGCTCCAGCTGCGCCACGAATTCGAGGATGCTCGACAGCGTCCGGGCATAGTCCGGAATATCCCGGTCGCTGATGGACAGACGCGCGAGGTGCGCGATACGTTTGACGTCGTCTGGGCTGAGCGACATGGTCTTCTCCACTGGATTGCTCCGGGTGAAATCCCCGGAAATTCCGTAAATTATGACACAGACCGGCTTGCCGACGCTGCCCGCCGTTGCTACAGTAATGCGCTAACTCTCCCCCCTCTGGCCGCATTCAAAAACGCAAAACCCATGTTCAAGAGCCTGCGCGGATTCTTCTCCACAGACCTGTCCATTGACCTGGGCACGGCGAACACACTTATTTACATGCGCGGCAAAGGCATCATCCTGAATGAGCCTTCCGTGGTCGCCATCCGCGAGGAAGTGGGACGGGGTAACAAGGTCATCGAGAATTACGGCGCCGACGCCAAACGCATGCTGGGCCGCACACCCGGCAACATCATGGCCGTGCGCCCGATGAAAGACGGCGTGATTGCCGATTTCACGCTGACCGAGCAGATGCTCAAGCATTTCATCCGGAAAGCCCACGGCAACCGTTATTTCCGGCCAACGCCGCGGGTGCTGGTGTGCGTACCCTACGGGGCAACGCAGGTCGAGCGCCGGGCGATTCGTGAATCCGCCGCGGGCGCCGGCGCCCGCAAGGTCTACCTTATAGAAGAACCGATGGCGGCGGCCATCGGTGCCGGGCTGCCGGTCCACGAAGCCAAGGGCTCGATGGTGCTGGACATCGGCGGCGGCACGTCCGAAGTGGCAGTGATTTCGCTGAACGGCATTGTCTATGCGGCCTCGGTTCGCATCGGCGGCGACAAGTTCGACGAAGCCATCATCAGCTACATCCGCCGCAACTACGGCACGCTGATCGGCGAAGCGACAGCGGAGCGCATCAAGCACGAAATCGGCTCGGCCTACCCCGGAAAGGAGCTGCTGGAACTCGAGGTAAAAGGCCGCAACCTGTCGGAAGGCGTGCCGCGCAGTTTCGTGCTGAACAGCAACGAGATCCTGGAAGCGCTGCAGGAGCCGCTGGCGGGCATCGTCGGGGCGGTCAAGGCCGCCCTGGAACAGACTCCGCCGGAACTCGGTTCCGACGTAGCCACCAACGGCATCGTGCTGACCGGCGGCGGAGCACTGCTCAAGGACATTGACCGTTTGCTGCGCGAGGAAACCGGCCTGCCCGTGCTGGTGGCCGAGGACCCCCTTACCTGCGTCGTGCGCGGCTGCGGCATCGCCCTGGAGCGCATGGAACGGCTGGGCTCGATCTTCACCAGCGAGTGATCGTCTGACGCCCGGCTCAGCCGGGCCGGGGCACAATCGCGCACATGCCTCTCGGCACCCTCGACCGCACCCCACCGCCGTTCTTCAAGCAGGGACCTTCGGCTCTTTCCAAGCTGATGGTCTGCAGCGCGCTGGCGCTGTTCCTGATGGTGGCCGACACGCGCTTCCGCATCACGCAGCCGGTGC
>DASSOA010000155.1:0-10556 GCA_035701115.1 Gammaproteobacteria bacterium | reverse complement strand
TCGCCGGGATAGGTTCGTTCATAGAAGAGGCTGCCCATGCCGCCCTGCGACGCACCGGACAGCCAGATGTCCCGGTAGCCTTTGCGGCGTGCCGGTTCGATGACCTGGTCACGCAGGCGCCGTACCAGCCCGCCGTCCATGTAATAAGGTGGGGTGGCGCCGACCAGCAGCACGTCCGCGACAGGCCAGCTTTTCTGGATCGCCTGGGCGATGCCTTTGGTTTGCAGGTCACGCAGGCTGTCGTAACGCCCCGGCAGGACGATCACCAGAGGATGAGAGGGCGCCGCCTCAGGCGCGGGAACCAGCGTGCTGGGCATGGGTTCCTTGAGCTTGCCCGTCGCGCAGGCGCTTGCCAGCAAACCCAGGCTCGCGCCGAGCAGGGCGCGCAGCAACTTGCCACGGTGACGACTGAATGCGTGCATGTTTTTGCATCCTTTGCGAAGTTTCGGCCGTATAGCCGGGTCGGGCCGACAGTGTTTGTGAGAAAGCGTGGCACCGTCGGCAGCCGGCTTCAAGTAAGCTGGACGGCATGCCAACGGGTCCGTTGACCCGGGACAGATACGTTGAGCGACGGGAGGTGGATGCAATGCGCGCGTTCAGACTTGTTGCCTTAGCGGCGATGCTCCTGACGGCCGCGGCCGCTACGGCCGGAAACGGACCGACGGCGGGCGACCCGGCGCCGGATTTCAGGCTGCAGGACCAGAACGGGCAATGGCACACGCTGGCGCAGTATCGGGGACAGTGGGTCGTGCTCTATTTCTACCCGAAGGACGAAACGCCCGGTTGCACTACCGAGGCCTGCACGTTTCGCGATGACCTCATGAAATTCCACGCGCTGGGTGTGCAGGTCCTGGGTGTCAGCCTTGACGATACGGACTCGCATGCCGAGTTTGCCGCGAAATACCACCTGCCGTTTCCCTTGCTGGCCGACACCACGCACGAAGTCGCCGACCGGTACGGGGTTCTGACATCCTTCCTCGGTCTGTTTCACTACGCCCGCCGCGAGACCTTTCTGGTTGACCCGCAGGGGCAGGTTGCCAGGCATTATCGGAACGTGGACCCCAAGGCCAACGCCGGACAGGTCCTGTCCGATCTGGCGAGACTGATGCATCCGGGTGCCCCGGCGGGCTGAAAAACCTGCCGGTCGGGGGAACCCGGCACAGTTTCAAGAGTCTTTCAGGTCTGCTACATTCCATAAGCTACTCCCTGACCGTGGCCCCTCGAGTGGGGCCCCGGCACGGATATAACTATTTTTCATCACAGACAGGTCCAGCCATGAAGAAGATCCTGATACCGGCCGTGCTCGCGCTCGGCCCGGCGCTGGCGACACTGGCCGCCCATGCGGCGCCGCCCAAAGTCACATCGGTCGTGCAGGCCCAGAACAACCTGGACAAGGCCGCCGCCAGCTCACAGCAGAAGATCGACAAGATTTCCGCCGAGACCCAGTCGATGCTCAATCAGTATCTGCAGGTGGCGCAGCAGACCGACCAGTTGCGCGCCTACGACGACGAACTGCAGCAGTTCATTCAGTCGCAGCAGGACCAGATGACATCGCTGGCCCAGCAGACCTCGCAGGTGGACGTGGTGGAAAAAGGACTGATGCCGCTGATGCAACAGATGGTGGACAGTCTGCAGCAATTCATCAAACTCGACATTCCCTACCACCTGGAAGACAGGCTGGCGGCCGTGCAGCGTCTGCGCGACACCATAGATGATGCAGCCGTCCCGGTGGCGGACCGGTACAACAAGCTGATTGCGGCCTATAACGCCGAAATTGCCGATGGCAGAACCACGGCCACCTACCGTGGCGATCTCACGCAGGGCGGGCGCACCCGTACCGTGAATTTCCTTCGGGTCGGGCATCTGGTGCTGGCCTACCAGACGCTGGATCGCAGCGAGACCGGTTACTGGGACAAACAGAAGCAGGCGTGGGTGGTAGATAACAACTATGCCGATGCCGTCGCGGAAGGCATCGCAATCGCCAACAAGCAGGCGGCACCCAACGTACTCAAACTGCCGGTGCCGGCACCGGAGGTGGCGAAATGAACGGCTTCATGAAAACCATCCTGGCTGCGGCCGCGCTGAGTGTCAGTGGTGCGGCATTTGCCGCCGCACAACAGGCAGTAACGCTCGATCAGTTGCTGGAGCAGGTGCGGAACGCATCCTCGCAGAACGCGGCGCTCGACAAGCAGCGTGAACAGCAGTTCCTGCAGCAGAATGCGCAGCAATCGCAGATTCTCGCCGAAGCGAAGAAGGCGCTTGCCAACGAACAGGCGCGCAACCAGCAGTTGCAGGGCACCTTCGATGCCAACCAGCAGAAACTGAATGACCTCGTCAATCAGTTGCATACCCGCGAAGGTGACTTCAGCAAGGTGTTCGACAGCGCGCGTCAGGCGGCCGGCGATCTCAAGAACACGCTGGACAATTCGCTGGTGTCGGCCCAATTCACCGGACGTGGCGTCACGCTGGCTCGCATGGCGGAAAGCCGCGACCTGCCGTCGCTCGACGACATGCGCAAACTCTGGTTTCTGATGCAGCAGGAAATGGTGGAGGCGGGCAAGGTTGACAAGTTCCCGGCTACCATCACGCGCGAGGACGGCACGCAGATCAAGACCAATGTCGTGCGCGTCGGCGTGTTCGACGCGGTCAACGGCGATCACTTCCTGCGTTATCTGCCGGAAACCGGCGCACTGGTGGAGCTCAACCGGCAGCCGGCCGGCGCGTTCCGCAGTATGGCTGCGAATCTCTCGAGCGCCACGACCGGCGTGCTGCCTATGGCAGTTGATCCGACTGGCGGGTCGCTGCTCGCGACGCTGGTCAATCAGCCCACGTTGTGGGAACGGATCGGGCAGGGCCACGTGGCCGGTTGGATCATCATCGTGCTCGGTCTGATCGGCGTGCTGGTCATTCTGGAGCGCGGCGCATATCTCATTCTGGCGGGCGGCAAGATCAAGGCACAGATGAATTCATCGCGGCCGGACCTCAACAATCCGCTGGGCCGTATTCTCACCGTGTTCAACGAAAGCAAGAGCGATGACGCGGAATCGCTCGAGCTGCGCATGGACGAGGCGATCATGAAAGAGCGCCCCGTTATCAGCGCACGTCTCGGCGTGTTGCGGGTCGTGGCGCTGCTGGCGGTATTGCTGGGATTGCTCGGCACGGTGATGGGTGTGATGAACA
Organism: Gammaproteobacteria bacterium; assembly: GCA_035701115.1. Classification (GTDB taxonomy): domain Bacteria; phylum Pseudomonadota; class Gammaproteobacteria; order Natronospirales; family REEB76; genus DASSKW01. The sequence continues at coordinate 7,376 of DASSOA010000155.1, read as the reverse complement.
CCTTTCAATCCATGAATCTGTATGGCGGCAGTACGCCGCTGATCGCGAACGGCATTTCCGGCGCGCTGGTTTCGACGTGGCTGGGGCTGTTCGTGGCGGTCGTGATGCTGTTTTTCCACGGTCTGCTCTCGAGCCGGAGCGACCGGCTGATGCAGGTGCTTGAAGAACAGACTGCGAGCATCATTGCCGCGCGTGCGGAGAAGCTGGCAGCGGCGCGGGCAGCGAAGTAATGAGCTGGCTGTTTGAGCTGTATGACGGGTTTGTCCGCCTGTTCAGCGGCGGTACCGTGGTGTTGACGCTGATTTTCATACTGGCGGCGACACTGTGGGGACTCATCATCGAACGTTACTGGTACTTCCTGTTTGTGCATCCCGACGTAATCGAGAACGCGCTGCGAATCTGGAAGCGCCGGGCCGGCGCGCCGCTGTTTGTGGCGCGCCGCACGCGGCATCACTTGTTGATGGACGTCGGCGCACGCATGTCCCGGTTTGTCACGCTGATTCGTTCGCTGCTGTCGGTCATCATGCTGCTGGGCCTGGTCGGTTCGGTTGGCGGACTGATTCAGGTGCTCGGCGCGATGACCCTCGAAGGCAGTGCCGGTACCAATGCGCTCTCACATGCGATTGCCGCAGCCGCGATCCCGATTGTCACGGCGCTCGCCGTGGCGCTTACCGGCATCGCATTCAGTGTGGAATTGACCCAGCGCGTGACCCGGGAATCCCGGTTGCTGCGCGACCAGTTACGGCGTAATTGATAACGATGCGCATCTCACTTTCAATGCTGTTCGGTCTGCTGGTGGCCTTGGGGCTGTTCCTGGTGGTCCAGAGTTTTGTGGTCCAGAACCAGTTCCGGGTGACCACCGATCAGCAGTATCAGGACAGCGGCCTGGTCAGTTTTTCCGGCGGCCCGCAGCTGACGTCGGTGCAGAATGGCGGCAAGCCGCAAAAGCCCACGGCGTTCAACGAACCGCCGTTGCCGCCGGTAACGGGGCTCGCGGCGGTGAAGCCACCCTCGATTCCGGCGCCCAGCATGACAATACCGCAGGTCGAGTTGGCGTTCGGCCAGAGTGCCGCGGCCGCGGCGGCGCAACAGCTTGCCGGCCCGGCAGAAGAATCGGCGCCCGGTGCGGCACCTTCGCAGGCGGCACAGGAACCGGTTTTGCGTGCGGGTAATCTGGTACTCATCCACCGTGTCGAGCCGGACTATCCACGGCGTGCAATCCAGCAGCGGCTCAACGGTTCGGTCACCGTGGCCTTTACCGTCGAACCCGACGGCAGTGTCAGCGATCCGGTTGTCACCAAGGCGGAACCGCGCCGCGGGATTTTTGACGATGCCGCCATGCGCGCGGTACTCAAATGGAAATTCAAGCCAATCCCGGCAGCGCAGCAGACGTCCGTGACGCTGGTGTTCAATCTGAATCTTGGTCAATGAGCATGCCTACCGCGATCCGCACCCTGGTATTTGCTGCGCTGATGTCGCTTGCCGCGAGCGCCGCAGCGGTGACGGTTCCGCTGAACCGCGGTTTACTGTCCACCGACACGTTTCAGCGGCTGAATTCCGCGCAGCACATGATTGAGACGGGCCAGTACGACGACGCGCTCAGCCGGCTCAACAGCCTGCTGCCGCGCGTTCAGGACAACAACTATGAATACGCGGTGACGCTGCAGAACATCGCGTATGTGTACATCTCGCGTGGTGATTTCAGCAGCGCATTGCCCTACATGAACCGCGCGATGAGCGAGAATGCCATGCCGCCCACAGCGCAGCGGCAGCTGGTGCTGGATCTCGCCAAGCTGTATGCGCGCACGGCGCAATACAGTGATGCGCAGCGGGTGATGAATGCCTATCTGCGAGCCGAACCGAATCCGCCCGCGGATGCAGCGATGCTGGCCGCCCTCATAGATGCAAAGCTTGGTCAGTGCCGTTCGGCATTGCCTTATGCGAAACGCGCAGTCACCGCCAATGCCCAGGCGCCCGAATCCTGGTATCAGTTGTGGATTGGCTGCGCCTACAGCGTGAAGCAATACAGCAGCGCGACGGAAGCGCTGTACGCGGCATTGGAGCGCTGGCCGAATAATGCCGATTACTGGCGCCAGCTTGGTCAGACCTATGCGCAGAGCGGCGATAACGACAAGGCACTGGGCGTTTTCGCGCTGATGTATCGCCAGGGTCTCGCGCAGAACGAACAGGATTACCTGAATCTTGCGTCGCTGTACATGCAGAACAACGAACCGTACGAAGCCGCGAATGTTCTGCAGAAAGGCCTCGATGCCGGCATCGTGACCGCGAACGAAAACAATTACGATCTGCTGGCCGCGACGTGGCTGGATGCAAAGGAATACGACAAGGCCATTGCCACGCTTGGCGAAGCGGCGAAGTACGCCAAATCCGGCGATACCTATCTGAAGCAGGCGCAGCTCTATCAGCAGTCACATGAATGGTTTTCAGTGATCCGGGCGACGCAGCGTGCGCTGCAGAAGGGCGGCCTGTCGCGTCCGGGGCGCGCCTGGTTGCTGCAGGGCGTGGCGCAGGCGGAAAACAAGCAATATCCGGAAGCGCAAAATGCGCTTACCGAAGCGGCGAAATACGCGGACGTCAGGGCCGAAGCGGAAACGTGGTTGCGCTATGTGACCGCGCGCGCCAAACAGGGCTTCTGATATCCATCAGATATCCCGCTGCAGCAGTCCTTGCGGCAGCTGAGCGCGTAACAATCCCCCGACAGTCAACTCGCGGCGAAAGATCTCTCGAATTTATTCGACTGTCTCCGGCGCCAGTTCCGCGCGCAGCCATTCGGGTTCGCCGCAGCGTTCCAGCAACAGGGTGCGGGCCAGATCGCGTAATTCGCGCGCGTGTTCACCGCGCGAACCTTGCGGGAATAACGGCGGCAGAATTTCTACCGCAATGCGTCCCGCCCGGGGCCGCAGGGTATTGGCGGGCAGGATTCCGCGAGTGCCGCGGATAGCGACCGGGACCACCGGCACGCCGGCGCGGGTCGCGGCCATGAAGGCGCCCAGGTGAAAATTCCTCAATCCGGGCTCCGGTTTGAACGTGCCCTCCGGAAAGATTCCCAATGACACGCCGCTGCGCGCGAGCTGGATAATCCGGCTCGCATCGCCGTGCGCTGCCCGCTTGTCGAAGCGTTCCACGAATTCCGAGCCGAGCCGGACCAGCAGCCGTCCGATGAGCGGCGTACGGGTGATTTCGCGCTTGATGACGAAGCCGAAATGAGGCGGCAGGACCGCAGTGAGCAGTGGGCCATCCAGATAGCTCGCGTGGTTGGCCACCACGATGCAGGACCCGGGCGGCAGGTGCTCCAGCCCCTCGATACTGAGGGGAACTCCCATGAGCCGGAACAGCCAGCGCGCCATCCGCCGCGCCAGACGCCGCCGCCGATGCCGGCCCGGCAGACAAATGACTACCATCGCCGCCGGGACCACGAACAGCAGGCCGGCCAGCCAACTGCGGGCGGGGAAGGTCAGCTGGTGAAGGATGAGCAGGGGTTTCGGCATGGCGGGGCGCAGTATCCGGATTCCCCCCGATGCTTGCAAGGCGGAATCAGGAGTATAATATTTGACATAAAAATGTGAACCCCGTCACGGTCTTGGGGACTCGTGGAATCCACAATTACGGGGCCTGAAAGTACTGCTGCAAGGTAGTTAGTGTGCGAAACGACCGAAGCAGCGTTGAAGACAGCGAGGTCAAGGATATGAGTCAATTGAACAGTCGTGCCCCGGACCACGGGGTGCAGCATAGCGCAGGGACAAATGCCGCGCTTCCCGCAACCGCCAGCGGCCGCGACATCGAGCGTTTTCTGGATGCCATGTGGGGTGAGCGCGGACTCGCCGAAAATACGCTGTCGGCTTATCGCGCAGATCTGGTCGGCCTTGCCCGCTGGCTGGAAGAGCGCGGTCTCGAATTGCGCCGTGCGCAGCGCGAACATCTCCTCGAATTTCTGGCCTGGCGTGTGCAACACGGCACGCGGCCGCGTTCCACCGCGCGACAGCTGTCGAGCGTGCGGCGTTTCTACCGCTATCTGCTGCGTGAAGGCGTCATTCATGAAGACCCCAGCACGCGCATCGATATGCCCAAACTGGGACGGCCATTGCCGAAGTCGCTGCCTGAGCACGACGTCGTGGCGCTGCTCAAGGCGCCGGATGTCTGCGAACCGCTGGGCATTCGCGACCGCACCATGCTCGAATTGCTGTATGCAACCGGCTTAAGAGTGTCCGAACTGGTGACCCTGCGCGTCAGCCAGGTGAACCAGCGTCAGGGCGTGGTTCGCGTGGTGGGCAAAGGCAACCGCGAACGGCTGGTTCCGATGGGCGAAGAGGCGCAGAAGTGGCTGGAGAAGTATCTTGGCGATGCGCGCCTCGACATTCTCGGCGGCCGTCAGGCCGATTACCTGTTCCCGACGCGGCGCAGCGATTACATGACGCGGCAGGCGTTCTGGCACATCATCAAGCGCTATGCGCAGAAGGCCAACATTCATGTTGAGCTGTCTCCGCATACGCTGCGCCATGCGTTTGCCACCCATCTGCTGAACCACGGGGCCGATCTGCGCGTGGTGCAGATGCTGCTGGGACACAGCGATGTGTCGACGACGCAGATCTACACTCACGTGGCCCGGGAACGTCTGAAGGACCTGCACGCGGCACACCATCCGCGCGGCTGAGACTCGCGCCCTCAGGGCGCGCATGCGGCCGGTGTATGATGGCGGAACCCGCACCGTTGGGTGCGGTCAGTTGATTAAAGATCTTCCATTCAGCCGCGGGCCCTCATGAAGCGCATTCTGATTTTCTTCTGTCTGCTGTGCCTTGCGGCACCGGCGGCGATTGCCGCCGATGATACGCGGGCCGTCATTGCGCGGCTGGCCAGTCAGCTTCGCGTCAAACCCTCTGACATCTCGCCCGCGCCCATTCCGGGACTGTATCGCCTGATGCTGGGTCCGCAAGTGGCCTACGTGTCGGCCGACGGCCGCTATTTCCTGCGCGGCGACATCGTTGATCTCAAGACCGGTCACAACGTGACGGCCGCCGCACGTGATCAGGCGCGTCTGGCGTTTCTCGGGCAGATCGGCCAATCGGACATGATTGTGTTCGCCCCGCAACACGTCAAACGCAGCATCACGGTTCTGACTGACATTGATTGCGATTATTGCCGCCTGCTGGAACGGGATCGCCCGGCGCTCAATTCGATGGGAGTCGAAGTCCGTTACCTGTTTTTCCCCCGCGACGGTGTCGGCACGCCGTCCTGGAACAAGGCCGTCTCGGTGTGGTGCAGCGCCAATCACAAGGCGGCCTTTACCGAAGCGATGGAAGGCAAACCGGTCAAGCCCCGGAATTGCAACGCCGCCCCCGTTGCAGCCGGCTACCATTTCGGCCAGTTACTTGGAATCAACGGCACGCCCGCGATCATTACCGATCAGGGGCAGCTGATTGACGGCTATCTGCCGCTGCCGGACATGGCCAGCATCTTGGGTATCAATCCGCACAAAGGCGCATCGTCGCGCTGAATACGGCGATGGCCGATTCGCGAAGATTTCAACTCGTCAAAACAGCAACGCCCGTCTTCAAGACGGGCGTTGCTTTCTGCAAAACCTGAATTCAGCGTTCCAGGTATTTCAGCTTGTCCGGTTTGCCTTCCCATTCCTTGGCATCGTCCGGCGCAGGAATCTGCTGGGTAATGACCGGCCAGGCTTTTGCGAGTTCGGCATTCAGCTCGCGGAAGTGTTGCTGGTCTTCGGGCAGGTCGTCTTCCGAATAGATCGCGTTGATTGGGCATTCCGGCTCACAAAGCGTGCAGTCGATGCACTCTTCCGGATCAATGACCAGAAAATTCGGGCCTTCATGGAAGCAGTCCACGGGACAGACTTCGACACAGTCGGTGTATTTGCACTTGATGCAGTTTTCGGTAACGACGAAGGCCATGCCTCATTCCCTCGCAAGAATCTGATAGCGCGATTTTGCCACAAGCCTGCCGGCGATGCAGAGATCAATTACCGGCCGGCCGTTCCCAGGTCGTGACGTGAAAGCCGAACTGGCCGCGCCGGCGATCGGCAAAGTAGCGCTCCAGTGCGTAGCGCACGCTCGGAAATGCGATGTCCTGCCAGGGAACGTCCGTCTCCGCATACAACATCGCTTCGAGCGTTTCCGGGCCGGCACCGAAGCGGCCGTCACGCAGCCGGGCACGGAACATCAGGTGAACCTGGTTCACGTGCGGCACGTTCACCAACGCCAGCGGCACGAGGTCTTCGGCATCGGCCAATGCCTCCTCGCGGGTTTCGCGGGCGGCGCCGTGTTCGACACCCTCGCCGTTTTCCATGAAGCCGGCCGGCAGCGTCCAGTAACCGGCCCGCGGTTCGATGGCCCGCCGGCACAGCAGAATTCTTCCCTCCCACTCGCACAGACATCCCACCACCAGTTTGGGATTCTGATAGTGGACGGTGCCGCAATGGTCGCAGACGTGGCGGGGCAGGTGATCGCCCGGTGGGGTTTTTACCACCACCGGCTGACCGCACTGACTGCAAAAGTTCATCGCCATGGTTCGGCCGCGCAGCCCCGAGTCGGATGGGGCGTGCCTTTGCAAGATTTTGGTGCCCGGAGTCGGAATCGAACCGACACTCCTTTAGGGGGAACGGGATTTTGAGTCCCGCGCGTCTACCAGTTCCGCCATCCGGGCAAGGGAGCGTTTTACGAGGATGGCGATTATATCAGGCCGCACTCTGGCGAATAGCCCCGGATTCATACCGGAAATCGGCGGCAGAAATGTTTTCCGCGATTCTGCGTCCTTCTGCCCGGCTCGAGCATAGTGCGCTCTGGTGTCAGTGAACTTGGGAAAGCATTGAAAGGTGAAACTCCGGACGTTGACGATCATGCTGATGATGTTCAAGCGGATGCTACGGAATCAAACAAGTCGTAGCGGCGTCGGTTTGTTGTGTCACCTATTTTGCCGATGCGACATGGTGAGTTGATGTGCTGCATGTCGAGCCCTTCGACATGTCATTCAGGATCTGTCGGAAATACCTCAATAAGCCGACATATGGAGTGATTTTGGCGAAACGGGATTTTTTCCTTTAAGGGATAAAATAAGCTGGATTTAATCGGTTAGCGGCTTATATATCCCAAAAGGGACAAAATATTGCCATTTAGGCCAGTCTGGCCTATATTTTCCTGAATGGGAAAAACTCAAGACAATCCAAAACTCCAGACTCCCGCCGATCTCGGGCAGGCGATCCGCGCCGCCCGGAAACGGCAGGGGCTTAACCTGGTCAGTTGTGCTGCGGCGAATGGCGTCAGCGTGCGGTTTCTGTCGGAGCTGGAGCGGGGCAAGCCCGGCGCGTCCCTCGGTGCTGCCCTGAAAATCGCCCGGTCCGTTGG
>DASSOA010000154.1:0-44779 GCA_035701115.1 Gammaproteobacteria bacterium | reverse complement strand
CCCCGTCCGGGCGGCGTGGCAATGGCGACAATGGTGTCTCGATCCTGACTCACGGGCGGGCACGGTTCAAAATGGGTTAAAGTCTGGAATCCACGCGCATCATAACGGTAATCAAAGGAATTCCGATATGTCCGGACAAGTTGTTCGTTTTCCAAATGCCGCCGGGCAAATGCTCGCCGGCCGGCTTGAAATGCCGGCGCACGGCAAACCCCGAGCCTACGCTCTGTACGCCCACTGCTTTACCTGTGGCAAGGACGTGCCCGCGGCCTTCGATATTTCCCGGGCACTGGCCATGCAGGGCATTGCCACATTGCGCTTTGACTTTACCGGCATTGGCGAAAGCGAGGGGGTTTTTGCCGATACCACGTTTTCCACCAACGTCTCGGACTTGATTTGCGCGGCGGAATTTCTTGCCGGACACTACGGCGCGCCGAAGATTCTGGTAGGACATTCGCTTGGCGGGGCCGCGGTTCTTGAAGCGGCCAACAGGATCAACGGCTGCGTCGCCGTGGCGACGGTCGCGGCACCGGCGAGTCCGGAACACGTTGCACGTCTGCTCGGCGGCGGCCGGCAGTTGCTTGAGCAACAAGGCGAAGCCGACATCATGCTGGCCGGCCGCAAGTTTCATTTCAAGAAGGCGTTTCTCGACGATCTGCCAAATCACCGCTACCGGGAATACGTGCGTGAGCTGCGCAAGCCATTGCTGATCTTTCATTCGCCGGTGGACGACACGGTGGATATCAGCAACGCGGCAGAAATTTTTGGCGCGGCGCTGCACCCCAAGAGCTTCGTGACACTCAACAATGCAGATCATCTTCTCAGCAGGCGGGAGGACTCCGAATACGTGGGACTGATTATCGCCGCGTGGGCCACAAAGTATCTCGGCGAACTCGATCTCGGTGAAAAGAAGAGTCCGGCTGCCGAAGGCGAAGTTGTCGTGCACATGAACCGTGAACATTACCGTGCCGATGTTTTCGCCGGCGCGCACGCAATGATCGCCGACGAACCGATGGCATCAGGTGGGACCGATGCCGGACCTTCTCCTTATGGATATCTCGGCAGCGCGCTGGGCGCCTGCACCGCGATTACCCTGCGCATGTATGCAGACCGGAAACAGTGGCCGCTGGAAAGCGTCAATGTACGCGTCAAGCACAGCAGGATTCACGCCGAGGATTGTGCCGACTGCGAATCGAAAACCGGCAAGCTCGACTATTTCGAAAGGGAACTGGAACTGGTGGGCGAACTCGATGCCGATCAGCGTCAACGGCTGCTGGCCATTGCGGACAAGTGCCCGGTGCACAATACGTTGATATCAAGCTCGCGAATCGACACCCGCCTCAAGGAAGATTGACGGGGTCAGGGTGTAGCCGGTTGTGCGGCACTTTCCAATAGGCGCTGCAGTGCTGCATGCACTGTGGCCACATCGCTGATGCCTCGAAAGCCATTGGGAGAATAGGCTGCCCCATACAGCGTGCCGCTGCGCTGAGCCAGTGCCTCGGTGTCGCGTTGGAGCGTAACCTGAACCGCTTTGCCCGGATCATTGGGCTTAAGAAACATGAGATCTTTGCGCTTGTCTATGCGGGTGCAATGCGATATGCCGGGAATGATATCGGGTGTGTAGGCCCAGAGATGGCCGCCTTGCAGAATGAGCGCACGCAGGTTGGTCACGGCGTAGGTAACTCGTGGTGGAAACAGAGCCAAGCGCAGCAGTTTTCCCAGCGCGCCAAGCGCAAGCAGTACAAATAGATAGGCGATAACGTCATGCGGAGAAAACGGCCAAAAGTGGTGGAAATCAAATTGAGCCGGATAAAAGCGATGTCCTATACCGGCAAAAACAGCCAGCACCACCAGGTTGAGTGGAAGCCATTTTGCGGTATCCATCATGATCGCGGCGCGATCAGGCGCACCTACCCACTGGATGGACTCGTCCTTCTGCAAATACGGCTGAATGCGTGCAATCAAATCCGAATTCATAAACCGCCCCCATCGCAGGTCCGAACCCGGTCCCAGCATAGTCAATCCGCGCCGTTGTTGCCAGCCGCGTGATCCGGGCAGGTCTAGGCCTGCTTCTTCTTGCTCTCTCGCTCGATTACCTTGTTTATGCGCCACTGCTGGGCGATGGTAAGGATGGAGTTTGCAACGTAGTAAAGCGCCAGGCCCGATGGCAATACCGCGTACAGCACTGCAATACCAAAGGGCATCACCGCCATGATGCGGCGCTGCATCGGGTCCGTGGTCGGCTGCGGACTCACGCGCTGCTGGACAAACATCACGACGCCGTAGACAACGGGCAGTATATAGAAGGGATCCGGCGCGGAAAGATCGTGTATCCAGCCGATCCAGGGCGACTGACGCAATTCCACGCTGTAAACCAGCACGTAGTACAAGGCGAAAAAGATCGGCATCTGCACCAGCATGGGCAGACAGCCGCCCATCGGATTGATCTTCTCTTTCTTGTAAAACTCCATCATCGCCTGGCTTTGTTTGGCGCGATCGTCCTTGTAGCGTTCCTGCAGCGCCTTGAGTCGCGGTTGCACGAGACGCATTTTGGCCATGGAGCGGCCGCTGATTTCGTTGAGCTTGTAAGTCAGCAACTTGAGCAAGACGGTCAACATCAGGATTGACCAGCCCCAGTTGCCGATAAAGCGGTGAATCTGTTCCAGCACCCAGAAAATCGGTTCGGCGATGATCGTGAGTTTGCCGTAGTCAACCGTGAGCTCGAGTCCGGGGGCGACGCCCGCGAGACGCGTCTGCAGCTTTGGACCGATAAAGTATTTGTCCGCGAAGTTCGCGCTCGCATCCGGGGCCACCGTCTGCGGCGCAGAGACCACACCAACTAGATAATCCGCATTGCCCAGCGATTTGCTGTAATAGAAATTCTTGTCAGCGGCACTCCCGGACGCAGGTTGCGGAATCGCTGCCGCCAGGAAGTAATGGTTGACGATCGCGGTCCAGCCGCCGGACACCTGCTCCGCGAGCGGGTGTTCAGCGAGATCGCTGAATTCGAACTGCTTGTAACCATCGTTGCCGCGCATGGCAACGCGCTGATAGTCGTAGCGGTGCACGCTGAACAGACTGTGGCTGACCGGGGTGTAGTGATTCTGGAATTGCGCGTAGGCCGCGCCTTTCCACGGTTCGGCGGAATGATTGACGACGTGATACTGGAGCTCGATCTGGTAACTGCCACGCTTGAATTGGTAGGTTTTCTCGACCGTGAGGCCACGCGGGTCCTGCCAGGTGAGCGTTACGTTGAGCAGGTCTTGGCCGGGTGTGAGCACATACTCGGTGTGGGCACTGCTGTAGATCGCCGCAGGCCCGGGTGCACGCGCCCCGGACTGGCTCTGCAGCCCGGACTGCAACTGCAGCAGCGAATCGGGCGCGCTGCTGAGAATATGGACAAGAGCATCTGGCTCCTTGAGCGTCACCGGATAATCGAGCAGACGTGCGTCGCGAATGTTTCCGCCGGCGGTATCAATGCTGATATCCAGCACGTCGGTCTGGACATGGATCAGCTTGCCGGAAGGTGCCGCCGCGGCCGGCGGAGCCTTTGCCGAGGCGCCAGCCGGTTCAACCTTGGAACTGCCAGCGGTTTCAGGCGGCAACGGTGGCATCGCGGCTTGTGCGGTCGCGGTCTGTGTCGCGGCGGCCGGCACCGCGGCTGGTGCCGGTGCGGGTTTGGGACCGTAGTCCTGCATCCAGGCCTGATAGAGCAGAAACGCGACAAACAGGGCGGCAGCAGCCAGGAAAAGGCGGCGATTATCCATGATGGTGATGTCTCTGGCCGGGAACCGGATCGAATCCGCCCGGATTGAGGGGGTGACAGCGCAGCAGACGGCGCAGCGTCAGCCAGCTGCCGTAGAGCGCACCGTGCCGGTCAATGGCTTCCAGCGCATACGTTGAACAGGATGGATGGAAACGGCAGCGCGGCCCGAGCAGCGGGCTCAGGGTGTATTGGTACATGTGGATTAAAAACTTCAGGATGCTGCGCATCGCTTGATCAGTTCCTGCCAGTGGCGTTGCAGACTCTCTCTCAGGCCGTCATTGCCGGTGCGCGCCGTGGCGGATTTGGCCTGAACAACGATGTCCATGGCCGGCAACAGTGCGCGGCTCTGACGAAAGTGCTCGCGGATAACACGTTTGATCCGGTTACGGGCAGCTGCCGAGGCGACGGCCTTCTTGGCCACGGTAATGCCAAGCCGGGCCGCAACATCGGAGCGCGCTGCGTAGACGGTAAAGCAGGTATCCGTGAGACGAATTCCCTGGCGGAAGGTTCGGGTGAATTCCGCCGGGACGCGCAGCCGGGCATCGGCTGGAAACCGGGCGCTGGGTTCGTTTAGGGGCAGAGTCTCGCCCGGCCCTTGGCACGACGGGCATTCAGCACCTGCCGTCCGTTCTTGGTGGACATACGGGCGCGGAAGCCATGGGTCCGTTTACGGTGCAGATTGCTGGGCTGATAGGTTCTTTTCATGATGGCATCCGAAACTCGAAACTTGCGCGCGCAGCGGGCCTGCCGCGTCGGTCAAAGGCGCGATATTAGACGTGCGCGGGCGCCGTATGTCAAGACGTAACGCCTTGAAATCGCGATGGTGTTGGCTGTGGATAAGTATAGCCAAGCGGTATAGACTGCCCGCTCTTGCTTGATTGCTTTCGGGCGGACCCTTGAAGTCAGGGTTCGAAGCTTTGCTTTTGCGTCGTCGGGAGTGCCGAGGAATATGCCATCGCTGTGGACGCGGTGCGTGGATCGTTTGGAACACGAGCTCTCGGAACAGGAGCTCAATACCTGGATCCGGCCCCTGCATGCGCTCGAGGACGATCAAACCCTGCGGCTGCTGGCGCCGAACCGGTACGTCATGGACTGGGTTCGCGAGCGGTTCCTGTCGCGCATCTCCAATCTGGCCCGGGATCTGGCCCAGGACCGGGAACGGCGCGTTCTGCTCGAAGTCGGCGATCGCGTGGATGGGCAGCCTGCTGAAGCGCCGACCACCTCCCCAACGGGGGGAAAGCCTTTGCCGACGCCCGGCAGCGGGCTGAACCCGCTATACAGTTTCGCGGGATTCGTCGAGGGCAAATCGAACCAGTTCGCCGTCGCAGCCTGCCAGCAGGTCGCACAAAACCCCGGCCGTGCCTACAACCCTCTGTTCATCTACGGCGGCGTCGGCTTGGGCAAGACCCACCTCATGCACGCGGTTGGGCATGTCATTCTGGAGCGGAATCCAAAAGCGCGGGTTGCCTATGTGCATTCCGAACGATTCGTGAATGACATGGTGCGCGCCTTGCAGCACAACACCATCAACGAGTTCAAGCGTCAGTACCGATCGGTGGACGCGCTCCTGATCGACGATATCCAGTTTTTTGTCGGCAAGGAACGTTCCCAGGAAGAATTCTTCCATACTTTCAATGCGTTACTTGAAAGCCAGCAGCAGGTCATCATTACCTGTGACCGCTATCCGAAGGAAATCGAGGGCCTTGAGGAGCGTTTGAAGTCACGCTTTGGCTGGGGCCTTACGGTGCCGATCGAGCCGCCGGAGCTGGAAACGCGGGTCGCGATCCTGATGAAAAAAGCCGCCCTAGAACAGGTCGCGTTGCCCAGCGATGTCGCGTTTCTGATCGCGCAGAAAATCAGTTCCAATATCCGGGAACTGGAAGGCGCGTTGCGCCGGGTCATCGCCAATGCGCAGTTCACCGGCCAGGCAATCACCCAGGAACGGGTCAAGGAGTGGCTGCGGGATATCCTGGCGCGGCAGGAACGCCAGATTACCCTGGAGAATATTCAGAAGACCGTCGCCGACTATTACCGGGTGCGCGCGGGTGACATGCTTTCAAAGAAGCGCAGTCGTTCCATCGCACGGCCGCGGCAGGTTGCGATGTCCCTGGCCAAGGATCTGACCAGTCACAGTCTTCCTGAAATTGGGGATGCTTTCGGTGGCCGGGACCATACCACCGTGCTGCATGCGTGCCGCAAAATACGCGAGCTTCGCGGCGAAGACACCAAACTGGAGGAAGACTACCAGACCCTGACCCGGACGCTGACCACGTGACCAACCTGTGGATAAGCGGTGCGCTCCCGGTGTGCTGATTCTTATCCACAGATAAGCGACAGGAAACGGACAAGAGATCTGGCGCTCGTCAACAGGGTTATAGGCACGCTAAGCTATTGGAAAATAAAGGATTTATGAACATTTCCACAGGTTCAGCCGGACATTACAAAATCAGATTTCCAAGAATACTTTCAAGACATTAAAGATATTTGGAAGGAACAACTCCATGAAATTCGACATCTTGCGCGATACCTTGCTGGGGCCGATTCAATCCGTTGCGGGCGTGGTCGAACGGCGGCAGACGATGCCCATTCTTGCCAACGTTCTGCTATCGGTTACCGACAATATTCTTTCGGTGACGGCGACCGACATGGAAGTTGAGCTGGTGGCGCACACCACGGTGAGCGCGTCGGAGCAGGGTGAGGTGACGGTACCGGCGCGCAAGTTGCTGGATATCTGCCGGGCGCTTCCGGAAGGCGCCAACGTATCAGTGATGCTCGACAAGGGTCGTCTGGTGCTGCGTTCCGGCCGCAGCCGGTTCAGCCTGGCGACGTTGCCGGCCGCGGATTTTCCGGCGGTAGAGGATATTCGCGTGCAGCGGAGTTTTTCCTTGTTGCAAAAGCAGTTGCGTGCGCTCATAAACCGGACGGCTTTCTCGATGGCGCAGCAGGATGTCCGCTATTACCTCAACGGCTTGCTGCTGGAGACCAGCGACAAGCGCCTCCGGGCCGTGGCGACGGACGGCCATCGGCTTGCGCTTTGCGATCTCGAGGCAGACATGGGCGACATGCCCTCGCAGCAGGTCATCCTGCCTCGGAAAGGCGTCATTGAATTGCAGCGTTTGCTTGGCGATACAGACGACGAGGCCAAGGTGGAACTGGGGACCAATCACGTTCGCGTTCAATTAAGCGGAATTCGCTTCACATCGAAGCTTATTGACGGCAGATTTCCGGAGTATGAACGGGTCGTACCGAAGGGTGGCGACAAGGTGATATCCGTCGAGCGCCAGGCGCTTCGCGAAGCGCTGACCCGTGCTGCGATTTTATCGAATGAGAAGTATCGCGGAATCCGGTTGAACCTGGAGAACTCCAAACTGAGAATTCAGGCCCACAATCCCGAGCAGGAAGAAGCGGAGGATGAGGTCGAGGTCCAGTACCAGGGTGGGGAACTCGAGATCGGGTTCAATGTGAGCTATTTGCTTGACGCGCTGGCCGCGCTGACTTCGGAGCAGGTAGTAATGACGCTGACGGATTCCAACAGCAGCTGCCTGATTCAGGAGCCGGACAAGCAGGACTGTCGGTACGTCGTCATGCCGATGCGACTCTGATAGCGGGAAACCATGGGGCTGTTCAGCCTCTCACTGCGCGACTTTCGTTGCTTTGAACGTGCGGAGCTTACATTTTCGCCCGGGGTCAATCTGGTGTTCGGGGCCAATGCATCCGGTAAAACCAGTGTCCTCGAAGCGGTGTTTTTGCTCGGCCGCGGGCGTTCCTTCCGGAGCGGGCACCTCGACCCTGTTTCCCGTTTCGGCAGCAAGGGGTTTCAGGTTATTGGCCGGGTCGGGACCCCGCATGGCCCCGTCACCGTAGGACTCGGCAAAGAACAAGGGGGGCTCAAGGTCCGCATCGGCGGCCGTCCGGCGACAGGGCTGGCGGAACTGGCGGAAACGCTGCCGGTGCAACTGATCGACAGCCAGGCGCACTTGTTAATAGATGGGGGGCCGCGGCACCGCCGCCAATTCCTGGATTGGGGTGTGTTCCACGTGGAACCAGGGTTTTTTGCGGTGTGGCGCCGTTATCAAAGGGCGCTTCAGCAGCGCAATGCACTTTTGCGCGCAGCGCGTCCGGGAAGTCAGATAAGCGGTTGGGATAATGAACTGGCGGCATCAGGCCTGTTGCTGGACGGGTTCAGGCGTCGTTACCTCGAATCTCTGGCCGGTTCGGCCGCGCGGTGGGCGGGGGACGCCTTGGGCGGGCTTGAAGTCCAGCTTGACTACCGTCAAGGCTGGCCAGACGAGCAGGAACTGGGGCACGCGCTGTCAGCATCCAGGGAGCGGGATCGTGCCCAAGGCGCCACCCAGGCCGGCCCGCATCGCGCAGATATCACAATCAGGGTCGATGGCCGTCCGGCCAGGGACAGGATTTCCCGAGGCCAGGAAAAAATCCTAGCGGGAACCTTGCTGCTGGCCCAGGCCGCGCAATACAGAGTAGTGACCGGACAAGCCTGTGTTCTGCTACTGGACGATCTGCCATCGGAGCTGGACAGCGAGCATCTGGGCAGATTTGCCGAGCAGATCCTGGAAACCGGCGCACAGGCCCTGATTACGGCTGTTGCCCGCGAAAGTCTGCCTGCACGTCTCGAGCCCAGAGTGTTCCACGTGGAACAGGGACACATCGAGCAGGTGGTATAATGATCCGTTCTATCGGAACCCACTCCCATGGCTGATACGAAACGCTACGATTCCAGCAATATCAAGGTCTTAAAGGGGCTCGACGCTGTCCGCAAGCGCCCCGGGATGTATATCGGCGACACCGATGACGGCACCGGTCTGCACCACATGGTCTTTGAAGTGGTGGATAACTCCATTGACGAGGCTCTGGCGGGCTATTGCACCGAAATCAGCGTTACGATCCACGAAGATGAGTCGGTGACAGTCAGCGATAACGGGCGCGGCATCCCGGTCGATATCCACAAGGAGGAGGGGCGTTCCGCCGCCGAGGTCATCATGACCATCCTGCATGCCGGCGGAAAATTTGACGAAAATTCCTACAAAGTGTCGGGTGGACTGCATGGTGTCGGCGTTTCGGTAGTCAACGCCCTGTCCGAACACCTGCATCTCACGATCCGCCGCGACGGCAAACTGCATGAACAGGACTACCGGGATGGAGAGCCGCAATACCCGCTCCGGGTGGTAGGTGACGCGGAGGGGACCGGCACCGAAATCCGCTTCAAGCCCAGCGCGAAGATTTTCACTCACATCGAGTTCAGTTATGACGTGCTCGCGCGACGCTTGCGCGAACTGTCGTTCCTGAATTCCGGCGTGCGCATCCTGCTGCACGACGAGCGCAGCGACAAGCGCGAGACGTTCCAGTATGAAGGCGGAATCCGGGCGTTCGTCGAACACTTGAACCGCAACAAGCAGGCCTTGCACGGCAGCGTGTTTCATTTCGTCAGTGAACGTGACCGCGTTACGGTCGAAATCGCGATGCAGTGGAACGATTCCTACCAGGAAACGGTGTATTGCTTCACCAACAATATTCCGCAGCGCGACGGTGGTACACATCTGGCCGGTTTCCGTGCCGCACTGACGCGCACCATCAACAGCTACATCGAGACCGAAGGATTGGCGAAGAAAGAAAAGATCCCCATGACGGGTGACGATGCGCGCGAAGGACTGACCGCAATCATTTCAGTAAAACTTCCGGACCCCAAGTTTTCGTCGCAGACCAAGGACAAACTGGTTTCGTCGGAAGTGAAAGGTGTGGTGGAATCGCTGATGGCGGAACGCTTTCAGGAATTCCTGCTGGAAAAACCCGCCGAAGCAAAGATCATCGTCGGCAAAGTGATTGATGCGGCGCGCGCGCGCGAAGCAGCACGCAAGGCGCGCGAGATGACGCGACGCAAGGGCGCACTCGATATTGCCGGTTTGCCAGGGAAACTCGCAGATTGCCAGGAGCGTGATCCGGCGTTGTCGGAACTGTTTCTGGTCGAAGGCGATTCCGCGGGCGGCTCCGCGAAGCAGGGGCGCGATCGCAAGTATCAGGCCATCCTGCCGCTCAAGGGCAAGATTCTCAACGTCGAAAAAGCCCGCTTCGACAAGATGCTGTCCTCAGCCGAAGTCGGCACGTTGATAACCGCGCTCGGCTGCGGTATCGGCAAGGAAGAATTCAATCCGGACAAACTGCGCTATCACCGCATCATCATCATGACCGATGCGGACGTTGATGGATCGCACATCCGCACGCTGCTGCTGACCTTCTTCTACCGGCAGATGCCGGAACTGATCGCCCGCGGTCACGTCTACATTGCGCAACCGCCGTTGTACAAGGTGAAACGCGGCAAGCAGGAGCAGTATGTCAAGGATGATACAGAACTCAACAGCATGCTGCTGCGCGCGTCTGTCGATGGCGCGCAATTGCATTTGAATGACAGCGCGCCGCCGATGAGCGGCGCCGCGCTGGAAACGCTTGCCGCCCAATACATGGATGTGATGGCCATGACCCGACGCTGGGCCCGGCGTTACGACGGACGCGTGCTGGAGAAACTGCTTTACGTTCCCGTGGTCAGTGCAGAACGGTTCGCTGATGCAGGCTGGCTTGCCGACTGGGCGGCGCAGCTTGAACAGCGTCTCAATGTCGACGATGGCACCGGCACGCGCTACCAAGTTGCGATTCACAAGGAAGCATCACGCGATGTGCCGAGTTTCAGGATCACACGCATCCATCACGGGCTCGCAACCGAGAAACTGATTCATCGTGAGTTCTTCAGCTCCGGCGAATACAAGCACATTGCCGCACTGGGTACGCAGCTCGATGGTCTGATCGGCGAGGGTGCCTACGTGGTCCGTGGTGACCGTCGTCAGGACGTTTCGAGTTTCAAGCAGGCGATGACCTGGTTGCTCGACGAAGCCAAACGCGGCCAGGCCATCCAGCGTTACAAAGGTCTGGGTGAAATGAATCCCGAGCAGTTGTGGGAAACCACCATGAATACCGAAACCCGGCGTCTGCTGAGGGTAAAGATCGAGGATGCCAACAGCGCAAGCGACGTGTTCACGACCTTGATGGGCGACGCCGTCGAACCGCGGCGTGAATTCATCGAGAAAAATGCGCTTGAGGTCGCCAATCTCGACGTTTGAGGACGGTGGGCCGTCTCAGCGGCCCGGTCCCTTGCGGCGTTCGAGGACCGTGCCGGCATAACCCGGACTGATTTCCTTCATCCGGTTTTCAATCCAGGCCTGAATTTCGGCGTTCACTTCCTGTGGCGGGCGGCCATTCGCGTAAACCGGTTTGCCGATCCGGACCTGAATGGTGCCCGGATATTTCATGAACGCATTGCGGCGCCAGAAATCCCCGGCATTATGTGCCACCGGAATAATCGGTTTTCCCGTCGCATCGGCCAGCAGTGCGCCGCTCAGGCCATAGCGGCGCGTCGTACCCGGCGGCATGCGGGTTCCTTCGGGAAAAATCATCACCCACAAATGTTCTTCGAGCAGCCGCTTTTTGCCTACACGTACTACCTGGTTGACCGCGGCTTGGCCGGACCCGCGATCCACGGCGATCGGCTCAAATGCGAGCAATGCCTGTCCAAGCAACGGCACCCGCATCAGCTCGCGCTTCAGCACCCAGGCCTGAGGCGGGAAGGTCACCACCATGGCAAGCGTCTCCCACGCCGATTGATGTTTCCAATACGCGATTGCGCATTGCGCCGGAATGTTCTCGCGCCCCTCGATCCGATAATCGAGACGCACCAGATGTTTCAGCAGCCAGAAGTTGAGCCTTACCCACAAGGCGGCGACACGGTAGCCGAAGCGGGGCCCAAACGGCGTCGACAACGCCACCGGAATGCAGAAAAGCCCCGCACTCGTCACATAAAACATGTTGAACAGCAGCGAGCGCAGGAAAAGGCCAATCATTGGCGCTCTTCCAGTAACGCATCCACCGCGGCAGCAAGATCCGGATAAACCTCCGTGTTACTGAAATCCGCCGGCAAATGCTCCTGCGTGTCTCGCCCTTTTCCGGTCAGCACCAGAATGGGACGCGCGTGAACGGCCCGGGCAGCTTGCAGATCCCGCAGGCTGTCGCCGATGGCAGGAACGTCATCCAGCGCGACGTGGAACTGCGCGGCGATTTGCTGCAGCAGTCCAGGCGCGGGTTTGCGGCACGTGCACTCTTCATCGGGGCGATGCGGGCAGTAATAGATCCCATCCAGTTTTGCACCGAACGCTGCCAGCGCCGTCTGCATCTTTTCATGGATGTCATTGAGTGTGCTCGGGCCGAATAATCCGCGCCCCACGCCGGACTGGTTGCTGGCGACCACAACCGTATATCCGGCGCGCTTCAGACGTGCGATCGCCTCGAGGCTGCCGGGTAACGGAACCCATTCAGACGGCGACTTGATGTAGGCGTCCGAATCCCGGTTGATGACGCCGTCCCTGTCCAGGATCACCAGCCGCATCAGTCCACCTGGATTCGCGACAAATCCGCAATCTGCAGGAACATCTGCTGCAGTCGGCCGAGCAACGCAAGACGATTATCCCGTTGAACCGGGTCGTCCGCCATGACCATGACCTTGTCAAAAAATGCATCCACAGGCGCGCGCAAAGCGGCAAGCCGCGTCAGCACAGCCGCGTAATCGCCCGTCTTCAGAAACGGCGCGACCTCCCTGTTCAGGGTGTCCATGGCGGCTTGCAGCGAAATTTCCGACGAGGTTTCAAACAGCGTCGCGTCGGGTTGTTTGCCGGACGTATCCGCCTGGCGCAGAATGTTGCTGATCCGCTTGTTTGCTGCCGCGAGGTTTGCAGCGTCCGGCAGTTGCATGAATGCCTGCACGCCATTGATGCGGCGGTTGAATTCAGACGGATTGGTCACGTCGCGTGCCAGCACGGCGTCGAACACGTCCTTGCGAATGCCCTTATCCACATAGTAGGTCCGCAACCGTTCCATGAAAAAGTTGAGCACCGCAAGCAGTTGCCCCTGTGCCGGCTGCCGGTCGAACTGACGTGTGGCGAACGTCACCAGGTCCGACAGATCGAGTTCAAGACCGCACTCGATGATGATGCGCAGTACACCGAGCGCCTGACGGCGCAAGGCGAATGGATCCTTGTCGCCGGTTGGGGCCTGCCCGATTGCGAAAATGCCGCAGACCGTATCAATCTTGTCGGCGATCGCCAGCGCCTGGCCCGGCTTACCGGCCGGCAGCCGGTCACCGGCAAACCGCGGCAGGTATTGTTCCTCGATCGCCTCGGCAACCTCACCCGCTTCGCCATCGTGAAGCGCGAAGTATCTACCCATGGTTCCCTGCAGTTCCGGGAACTCGCCCACCAGGTTAGACAACAAGTCGCATTTGGAAAGAGCCGCCGCGCGCTGCGCCGGTTCGATATCGGCGCCAATCCGTTCCGCAACATGACCGGCCAACGCGGTAACGCGCCGCGCCTTGTCGCCGTACGAACCGAGCTGCTTCTGGAACACGACCCTGTCCAGTTCCGGAATACGACTGGCCAGCGAGGTTTTGCGATCGAGCTCCCAGAAGAACGCGGCATCCTGCAGCCGTGGCGTGATCACCCGTTCATTGCCGCGCCGGACGACATCCGGATCTTTCGACTCGATGTTGGCGAACGTGATGAACTTGGGCAGCAACCGGCCGTCAGCGCCGCGCACCGGAAAGTAACGCTGATGGGTTTCGATGGTAGTAATCAGCACTTCTTCCGGCAGCGACATGAACCGTTCGGGAATGTTGCCGACCACCGGAACCGGCCATTCGTTGAGCGCCGCGACTTCGTCGGCAAGACCGGACTCGAGACTTTCCGCTTTGCCACCCAGCTTGCCGGCCGCCGCCGCCGTCATCGCGCGAATCCGTTCCGAGAGACTGCCGGCCGCGTCATTGACCCTGACGTAGCCGCGCTGCTCCAGCACCTGCGGGTAGTCGTCAGGCGTCTGCAAGGTGATTGCCGCAGGCGCGTGAAAACGGTGGCCGTAGGTCTGCCGACCGGCAGCGATGCCAAATAATTCGCCGGCAATGACCCCGTTTCCAAACAGCATGACGATCCAGTGCACCGGTCGCACGAATTCGGCGTCACCGGCGCCCCAACGCATGCGCTTCGGAATCGGCAGCTTCTTCAGCGCCTCGGCGACGATGCCAGGCAGCAGTTCCACGGTCGGCTTGCCGGAAAGCGTCAGGGTATACGCAAGCCGCTCGCCTTTGTCAGTCATCCTGCGTTGCAGTTTGTCCACCGTGGTGCCAACCGAATTCGCAAATCCTTCCGCCGCCTTGCTCGGTTTGCCGTCCTTGTCGAACGCCGCCTGCACCGCCGGGCCAAGGCGCTCCTGAATGCTGTGTTCCTTTTGCGCCGGCACCTGGCGTATGCGCACGGCAAGACGCCGTGGCGAGAAATAATATTCACCGGCGCTGCCGGAAACACCGGCCGCGGTCAGACTCGCCAGGATTCCCGAATAAAACGCCTCAGCCAGGGACTTGAGCGCCTTCGGTGGCAGTTCTTCGGTGCCGATCTCGACCAGAAAGTCCGCGTGTTTCATTCAGCCGGCACCTTTTGCAACATCGGAAAGCCGAGTGCTTCCCGCGACGCGTAATAGGACTCCGCGACCGCGCGCGCGAGGGTCCGTACCCGGAGGATATATCGCTGCCGCTCGGTGACGGAGATGGCCTTGCGTGCGTCCAGCAGGTTGAAACTGTGCGACGCACGCAGCACCATTTCGTAAGCCGGCAACGGCAAGCCTGCATCGAGCAGCCGCGTGCATTCCGATTCGCACCAGTCGAACCATTTGAACAACGTTGCCGTATCGGCCAGTTCGAAGTTGTACCTGGATTGCTCCACTTCGTTCTGGTGATACACGTCGCCGTAACTCACCCGTCCGAGCGACCCGTCGGTCCAGACCAGATCGAACACGTTTTCAACGCCCTGCAGGTACATGGCCAGACGTTCAAGGCCATAGGTAATTTCGCCGGTGACGGGGCGACATTCGAGTCCGCCGACCTGCTGGAAATACGTGAATTGGGAAATCTCCATCCCGTCCAGCCAAACCTCCCAGCCGAGACCCCAGGCGCCGAGCGTCGGCGATTCCCAGTTGTCCTCGACGAAGCGGATGTCGTGCACCAGGGGATCCACGCCCAGCGCCCGGAGCGACCCCAGATAGAGGTCCTGAATGATGTCGGGAGACGGTTTGATGACCACCTGGAACTGGTAGTAGTGCTGCAGGCGATTCGGATTTTCGCCGTAGCGGCCATCGGTGGGTCGGCGCGACGGCTGCACGTAGGCGGCGGACCAGGGTTCAGGCCCGAGCGCCCGCAGGAACGTCGCCGGATGGAAGGTCCCCGCACCCATTTCCATGTCGTAGGGTTGCATCAGCACGCAGCCCTGTCCCGACCAGTAGGATTGCAGGGTTAAAATAAGCTCTTGAAACGTCACGGTTTTAGTCGCGCCCATTGGAATTGTTGGGGCGACCCGCCGCCCGGTTTGCGAGGCCGGCAAGTATAGCCTGTCGACCCAGAGCCTTGTACTCAACTGAAGCGCCTAATCATTTTCGTATTCAGGGTGCACCAACTTGGTGCAACCGCGTGCATTTCACGTGCGGGAAGCCTCCAAATCCTCAAGTCACTTTTGGCACGATTCCTGCTTCTATCTTCAGCAGTCAGTTCACTCAACCCCGTTCGGAGACTTATCCGCATGACTACCAAAACCGGCAAGGACGTGATCGACCTGATCGCAAAAGAAGGTGTGAAGTTCGTGGACTTCCGCTTCACCGATACCCGCGGCAAGGAACAGCACGTCAGCGTGCCCGCGCACACGGTTGACGCGGAACTGTTCGAAGACGGCAAGATGTTCGACGGCTCGTCCATCGCGGGCTGGAAAGGCATCAACGAGTCCGACATGATCCTGATGCCGGATGCGGCCACCGCCGTGATCGATCCGTTCTTCGAGGAAACCACCCTCAATCTGCGTTGCGACGTCATCGAACCGTCCACCATGCAGGGATACGGCCGCGACCCCCGTTCGCTCGCGAAACGCGCGGAAGCGTATCTGAAATCCACCGGCATCGCCGACACCGCCTACTTCGGTCCGGAAAATGAATTTTTCATCTTCGACGACATCCGCTGGGGCGCCGATATCAGCGGTTGCTTCTACAAGATCGACAGTCAGGAAGCGGGCTGGAATTCCGAGCGCGCGTATGATGACGGTAACTTCGGTCATCGCCCGGGCGTGAAGGGCGGTTATTTCCCGGTCCCGCCGGTGGACGCGCTGCAGGACATCCGCTCCGCCATGTGCCTGACGCTCGAAGAGATGGGCCTCCTGACCGAAGTGCACCATCACGAAGTCGCGACCGCGGGCCAGTGCGAAATCGGCGTCGGCTTCGGCACCTTGCTGAAGAAGGCCGACGAAGTGCAGATCCTCAAGTATGCCGTGATGAACGTCGCACACGCCTACGGCAAGACCGCGACCTTCATGCCAAAACCACTGGTCGGCGACAACGGCAGCGGCATGCACGTGCATCAGTCGCTGGCGAAAGACGGCAAGAACCTGTTCAGCGGCAATCTGTACGGCGGCCTGTCGGAAACCGCGCTCTACTACATTGGCGGCATCATCAAGCATGCCCGCGCGCTCAACGCGTTCACCAATGCCAGCACCAACAGCTACAAGCGTCTGGTGCCGCATTTCGAAGCGCCCGTGATGCTCGCCTATTCGGCCCGCAACCGCTCCGCCTCGATCCGCATTCCGTATGTGGCGAACCCGAAGAAACGCCGCATTGAAGTGCGTTTCCCCGATTCCACCGCGAATCCCTATCTCGCCTTCAGCGCGATGATGATGGCGGGCCTCGACGGCATCCAGAACAAGATTCATCCAGGCGAAGCGATGGACAAGGATCTGTATAACCTGCCGCCGGAAGAAGAGAAGAACATCCCGCAGGTGTGTTACGCACTCGACATGGCACTCGATCATCTGGACCGCGACCGCGCGTTCCTCAAGGCCGGCGGCGTGTTTACCGACGACGTGATCGATGCCTACATCGGACTCAAGATGCAGGAAGTCACCCGTTTGCGCATGACCACGCACCCGGTTGAATTCGATCTGTATTACAGCCTCTGAGGCACGTCCACCGGAACGGCCACGCCACGGCGGCGTGGCCGTTCCATTCGAAGGGCGCAGCGTGGAGATGCGCGTCGCCAAACTCGGCGAGTGTCGGGCTGCATCGGGCACTCGGATTCGAACCGGTGGGGACGTACCGGCGCGCGGGCCACAAGTTCGGAAAGTGGTGGGATGTCGGCTGGTGGCAGCGCAGCCTCCGGGAACCGGCCAAGCCAGCCTCTAGCCCACAGCCCTTCAGCCCATCCGCTTTTCCACCCGCGATCTCTGCTTCTGACCCGGAGTCATCCGGATCCCGTTCTGCCGCGTTTCATTAAACGGTGACCGGTGCGCTTGCCCCCGCACCGCTTCTGGCCTAGGCTGCGCGCATGAAGTGGATCGCCGTCATTCTCCTCGCTGCACTGACCGCGTTGAACGCGGCGCATGCCGACCAGGTCTATAAATGGGTAGATGCACAGGGCAATGTGCATTATTCCGACAAGCCCCACCCGGGGGCCGAGAAAATCAAGATCGCACAGCCGCAGAGCTATTCGGCGCCCGCTGAAGCGGGTTCATCGAACGAGACCCGCGCGGTACAGGGCGATCGGCGTCCCACGCCGCCACCCCCCGCCGAGACCCATTACACCATCGCGATTACATCGCCCGCCCAGCAATCATCGGTGTGGAACACACGCAGCGTAACCGTGTCGGCCAACGTGTCACCCGGCCTCGGACCCGGCGACACCGTTACATTCGAACTCGACGGCAAACCGTTGGGCCCGGTGGCGCAGACCTCGGTGACCTTCGATGATCTGGACCGGGGCGAACACACCGTCTCGGCGACACTGAATACTGCGGACGGTCAAACCATCAAAGCCGCACCGGTCACGTTCTATCTGCATCAAACCACGGTTTTCCACGGAAAGCCGCCCGCATAAGTAGTTTTGCACTATACTGGTGCTCATGCACAAAGATGGTGCGACCCAAGCTGTCCTTCTGGCCACGCTGATCGAGAACCAGACGACCGGGATTCTCTGGCTTGATGCCGCGTCCACCATCCTCTATCTGAATCCGGCCGCCGAAACCCTGTTGGGACTGCCCGGCCTGCAGGTTGTCGGCAGCCGTGTGGAATCGTGTCTCCCCGCCGCCAGCGATCTGCTGAGCACGCTGGCACGCGCACACGCCAGCGGCGAAACCTGCACCCGCCGCGAAACCACGCTCGAATTCAGCTCGCCTGCCCGCAGGATCACGGTGGACATCACCGTGACGCCGGTGTCGGAAAGCGAACAGCCCCCCAACCTCCTGGTTGAACTGACTCCGCTGGAGCGGCATCTGCACATCAGCCGTGAAGAGGAGCTGAGCACCCGACACACCGCCTCGCGTGCGCTGGCGCTGCGCCTGGCGCACGAGGTGAAGAATCCCCTGGGCGGCATGCGAGGCGCAGCGCAATTGCTCGATCGCAAGCTCGAGGAGCCGCCGCTGCGCAGCTACACGCGCATCATCATGCAGGAAGCCGATCGCCTGGCTGCGCTCGTGGATAGTCTGCTCGGGCCGACGCGGCCGCCGCAGCGCACCCCGACCAACGTCCATGAAATGATTGATCACGTGATCAATCTGCTCAGCGCCGAACACGGTGCCCGTCTACGCTGGCAACGCGACTTTGATCCGAGCCTGCCGGAGCCGGCGCTGGACCGCGATGAAATCACGCAAGTGCTTATCAATATCGCACGCAATGCCGCCGAAGCAATCGCCGGCACGGGCACCATCACGTTCCGGACCCGCATTGCACGTCAGTACACACTGAACGGCATACGCCACCGCTTGGTAACCAGCATCGACATCATTGACGACGGCCCAGGCATTTCACCTGAACTGCATTCGCGCCTGTTCATTCCACTGGTGAGCGGCAAGCCGCGCGGCACCGGTCTGGGACTCGCCATTGCGCAGGAGCTGGTCAATCGTCACGGCGGTCTGATCGAATGCAGCAGCGTACCCGGCAACACTGTCTTTACCATTCTCCTTCCGGCAGGCAACGGCTATGAACAACAATCCGCATGACGTCTGGATCGTCGACGACGATCCCTCGCTTCGTCTTGTCATGAGTGAAGCCCTGAGTGATGCCGGTTATCGTGTGCGCAGCCTGGTGAGTGCTGAAGATATGCGGGAAGCATTGGCGGGCTCCCGACCCGACGTGCTGGTGACCGATATCCGTCTTCCCGGTGAAGATGGTCTGGCGCTGTTGAGAACGCTGCGCACCGACCATCCGTCGCTCCCCGTCATTGTTGTCACTGCACATTCCGATCTGGGCAGTACCGTTGCCGCCTACGAAGGCGGCGCCTTCGAATATCTGCCGAAACCGTTCGATCTGGACGAACTGGTTGCGCTCGTCGCACGTGCCGCGCAGACCGTAACGAAGAAGGACGTCCGCACCCCGGGCGCGCACGAGCCGGTGACGCAGGATGTCCTGGTTGGTGAAGCGCCGGCCATGCAGAGTGTGTTTCGTGCCATCGGCCGGCTGGCAAAGAGCAGCGTGTCCGTGCTGATTACCGGCGAATCCGGCAGCGGCAAGGAACTTGTCGCGCGCGCGCTGCATCGCCACAGTCCGCGCGCCAACCGTCCTTTCGTTGCGCTCAACACGGCCGCCATTCCCGCGGAACTTCTCGAATCAGAACTGTTCGGTCATGAGCGCGGCGCGTTTACCGGCGCGACGGCACGCCGGATCGGGCGCTTCGAACAGGCGCACGGAGCGACACTGTTCCTGGACGAAATCGGTGACATGTCAGCCGCATTGCAGACCCGTCTGCTGCGCGTGCTGGCAGAAGGTGAATTCTTCCGTGTTGGCGGTCACGAACCGGTCAAAGTGGACGTGCGCATTCTGGCTGCGACGCATCAGGACTTGCAGGCGCGCGTCAAGGCAGGACAGTTTCGCGAAGACCTCTATCACCGGCTCAACGTCATGCACATCCAGGTGCCGCCCCTGCGCGATCGTCGCGACGACATTCCGCAACTGCTCGATCTTTTCATGAGCAAGGCCGCACAGGAACTTGCCTGCGAACCGAAGCGCTTGACCGCAGACGCCATGCAACTGCTGCGCGACCGTATCTGGTCCGGCAATGTCCGCGAACTGCGCAACGTGTGCCGGCGCCTTACCCTGATGGCGCCGGGCCGCATCATACATCGCGGCGATCTCACCACGCTGCTCGGCGAAAACTCAGACGCGAGAGCCGCAACCGAAAGCTGGGGAACATCGTTGCGCACCTGGGCCCGTGCACAACTTGCGACCGGTCAAGCGGGGATATTCGAGCGAGCGAGCAGCGAACTGGAACGCATTCTCATCGAAGAGGCGCTGCGCCAGACGGATGGACACCGGCAGCACGCCGCGCGGCTGCTGGGTGTCGGGCGTAATACGCTTACGCGCAAACTGCAGGGTCAGCGCGACTGATCGATAACGTCAACAGCGGATACACGCGGCGATTCAACCGGCGGCGCACGCCACCTCTTTTCCGGCACCGGTGTTCAGTGTGCCCACCAGGTCGCCGACCCGGCTGATTTGATGTCGCGCGAGATAGTCGGCAACGCCGGCATTGATTTTCCTGCATACCAGCGGATCGTAAAACAGCGCAGTACCGACACCGACGGCCGCCGCGCCGGCCATCAGGAATTCCAGCGCATCGTGTGCCGTGGTCACGCCGCCCTGACCGATGATCGGCACATTATGGCTGCGTGCCACCTGATACACCTGATGCACCTTGAGCAAGGCAATCGGTTTGATCGCCGGACCCGATAAACCGCCCTGGACGTTGCCGATCACCGGCTTGCGTGTCTCAACGTCAATGGCCATGCCCATCAGTGTATTGATGACGGCAAAGGCATCGGTCCCGGACTCGATACAGCGCCGCGCGTTTTCCCCAATATCGGTCTGGTTGGGGGACAGTTTGGTGATGAGTGGCTTGCGCGTCACCTCGCGGCAGGCCGCCACCACCCGCGCCGACATGTCCGGATCGTTGCCGAACTGCACGCCGCCTTCCTTGACGTTGGGACAGGAAATGTTGATCTCGATGGCGTCAATCGGCGAATCGTCA
The DNA here is from genome assembly GCA_035701115.1 of Gammaproteobacteria bacterium. Lineage (GTDB taxonomy): Bacteria > Pseudomonadota > Gammaproteobacteria > Natronospirales > REEB76 > DASSKW01. The sequence continues at coordinate 23,864 of DASSOA010000154.1, read as the reverse complement.
AAACGGCGCGTGACCTCGACGTATTCCTCGATGGTTGACCCCGACACGTTGGCAATGAAACGTGTTTCGGAAAAATCCAGCGTCGGCAAAATCCGCTCGACCACGTGTGCAACGCCGGGGTTCTGCAGACCGATGGCGTTCAGCATGCCGGAAGGTGTTTCACTCAGCCGGTGCGGTTTGTTGCCCAGCCGCGGGTTGAGTGTCGTGCCCTTGAGACAGATTGCACCCGCATCACGATTGGAAAAACCCTCGACGCGCGTATATTCTTCGCCAAACCCCACACAACCCGAAAGCAGCACCAGCGGCGACGCGAAATCCATGCCGCAGAACCGGACGCGCAGTGAATCGGGAAGTGTGTCTGACGGCTTCATTCATTACCCTTTACTTAAAGACCAATCATGCTGCAGGTTGTGCTTTATCAGCCGGAAATCCCGCCGAATACCGGCAATATCATACGCTTGTGCGCCAACGCGGGCGCAGCCCTGCACCTGATCCGCCCGCTCGGTTTCGAGTTGTCGGAGGCTCGGGTGCGCCGCGCCGGACTGGACTATCGCGAAATGGCCCAGGTCCATGAACACGACGATTACGCTGCGTACCTGAAAGCGGCTAAACCCGGCCGCGTGTTCGCGATATCAACCCGCGGTCGCCGCCGCTACACAGACGCCGTCTTCCGCGCCGGCGATGCGCTGCTGTTCGGACCGGAAACCCGCGGCTTGCCCCAGACGATGCTCGATGCCATGCCGGCAGACCAGATTCTGCGCTTGCCGATGCGACCGGATAACCGGAGTCTCAACCTGTCGAACGCCGTCGCAGTGGTGGTGTACGAGGCCTGGCGCCAATCGGGTTTCGAAGGCGGCCATTGAGCAATCCGAAATTGCCGGATTCGGCTTGATCCGGCGAGACGCGCTGCCGGCAAAAAATCAGCTTTCCTGCTTCAGCGAGCGGTTCATCAATGCCTCCACCGCATCGCGAGGCGAAAGATTCTCATACAGAATGCGGTAGATGTGTTCGGTAATCGGCATCTCGATGCCGAGCCGTTGCGCGAGCAGATGCACGGCTTCTGCGGCCGGAACGCCTTCCACTACCTGTCCGATTTCGTGTTCGATTGCCGCGCGTTCTCTGCCGCCAGCCAACGCAAGACCCATGCGCCGGTTGCGGGATTGATCGTCGGTACAGGTCAGCACCAGGTCGCCGAGACCGGCGAGTCCCTGAAAGGTTTCGGCGTGCGCACCCAGCGCCACGCCGAGACGGGTAATTTCACTGAGCCCACGCGTGATAAGCGCCGCACGCGCGTTGGCACCGAATTTCAAACCGTCGCTGATCCCGCAACCGATCGCGATTACGTTTTTTACTGCGCCGCCGGTTTCCACGCCGGTGATGTCGTCCGAGGTGTAGGCGCGAAACGTGCTGCTGTGCAGGCTCGCGGCGAGCTCCTGTGCAAACACTGCGTCCGTTGCCGCGATAGTAAGGGCAGTCGGCAAACCGGCCGCGACTTCGCGCGCAAATGTCGGACCCGACAACACCGCGAGCGGCACCTGTTCGCCCAGCACTTCGCGCGCGACCACGTGCAGCAATTTGCCGGAGTCGTGTTCAAATCCCTTGGTCGCCCAGGCCAGCCGCAACGAGCGGGGTGCGCATTCGCGCAGCAATTTCAGCGTCGCCCGGAATCCATGGCTCGGCACCACCGCCAGCACGTCGCCCGTCTGCGACATCACCTTCGACAGATCCGCCTCGACCTCGATGAGCTCGGGCAACGGTATTCCCGGGAGAAAACGCCGGTTCTCACGTTCCTCGCGCAACGGCGCAAGCTCCGCAGGATCAAACGACCACAACGTAACCGGCCGCCCGTTACGCGCAAAAACGATCGCCAGCGCCGTGCCCCACGAGCCGGCACCCAGAATAGCGATCGGTTTGATGCGGGCCACCGGTGCGTCAGTTGGCAGCGGTGTCACCCGCTGCCTGCGCACCGGCACGCTGTGCGTAAAGCGCGTCGAAGTTTACCGGTTGCAGAATCAGCGGCATCATCCCACCCTTCAACGTGAGATCGCTGACGACTTCGCGAAGATAGGGGAACAGGATATTGGGACAATAGGTCGACAGAATCGCCGCCTGCTCCTGTTCACTGAAACCGGAAAGCGTAAACAACCCGGCTTGCTGCACCTCGACCAGAAACACCGCGCGCTCTTCGACGGTCGCTTCCGCTGTCAGCTTGAGGACAACTTCAAAACTGCCGTCATCAAGTTTCTGCGCATTGGTATGCATGTCAATCTTGATGTCAGGTCTGGCGTTGGAGCCGAAGACCGTCGGTGACCGCGGTGATTCGAACGAACAGTCCTTCACATACAGGTGTTGCAGCAGAACCTGTCTGTCGCCGTTGGACATTGCGGTCTCGGTTGCGGCGGGCGTGGTAGTGTCAGCCATGAAAAATCCCCGTGTGATTGAGAGTAAAGGCAGGAAAGATCAGTCTTGCAGCAACGGATCGAGTTCCCCCTTGCGTTCCAGTGCGTAGAGGTCGTCGAAGCCGCCGACGTGATGTGCGCCGATGAAAATCTGCGGCACCGTGCGCCGTCCGCCGCTCCGGTGTTCCATTTCGGCGCGTTTGGCAGGGTCGGCGTCCACCATGATTTCGGTATAAGGAACCTGTTTCGCAGTCAAAAGCGCCTTGGCGCGGACGCAATATGGGCAGACCCGGGTGCTGTAGATGGTGACAGGCTGCATGTTCGCTCCGTATCAGGCCCGCTCCAGCGGGAAATTCTCGCTCTGCCAGGCGCGGATGCCGCCTTTCAGGTTGTAGACCTGCTGGAACCCGGCTTTGGTCAGCAAGGCCGCGCGGCTCTGACTGGTTTGTCCGCTTTGGCAACAGATCACCACCGGCTGTTCGCGGAATTTCTCCAGCTCCGGAAGCCTGCCATCCAGTTCGGCCGCGGGAATGTTGCGTGCACCGATAATATGGCCGGCACCGAATTCCTGGGCCGCGCGGATGTCGATGACCGCCGCGCCCTTGTTGATCAGCAACACCGCCTGGGCCGGGGACGCGTCGCGAAATTTCCGCAGGCTCCTCGCAACGCTGTCGGCGATGAACAGAATCACGATCAGAACCGCCGCGCCGATCAGGTAGGGGTGGTGATGGGCAAATTCAAGCAGGCGTGCCATGAGTGTGCAGAACTGGTCAAAAAATGGGCCGGTAGTATAGCAGCCACACCCGTGCACCGGCGCCCCGGCCGCTGCCTGTTAAACTGCCCGCGTTCGACCCCGGTGCCATGGAGCCAGTTTTCCCCGCATGACCCGCGTTTCCACCTTTCTGCTCGCCGCGCTGGCGCTCGCGAGTGCCGCCGCCTCGGGGGGCAACGACGCGACCGCGCAGCAGCACAAGCTCGCTCAACTCCGTGCCCGCATCCAGACGGTGGAATCGCGCATGGACCGCGATGTCGCACGGCGCAGCACGGTGCAGGTGCAGTTGCGGCAGGCCGAGCGCGACGTTGCGCGCACGGCAGCCGGCCTGCGTGAACTCGACGGCAAGGTGGCGGCCGCCCAGCAGAAACTGCTCGCGCTCCAGCAGCAGCAGGCACGCGATCAGGCGGCACTGGACCAGCAAAAGTCCGCCCTGGCGGCACAGATCCGTGCCGCGTACGCGGAAGGCCGGGATTCCGAGCTGCAACTGCTGCTGAATGCCGAGGACCCCACCACAGTCGAACGTCTGCTGACCTATTACGATTATCTGAACAAGGCGCGCGCCGAACGCATCGCTGCGGTGCGCCGGCAGCTCGACGCGCTGGCCGCGGTGAACGCGCAGGTCAAAAGTCAGCTGGCGGACGTGTCGGCGCTGCGCGATCAGCGCGCCCGAACCCTGGCCGAACTCAAGGCCAACCGGGATGCGCGCCAGCGGGTCCTGGTGGGCATCAACGCCGCCATTCATACCCGCAGTGCAGAATTGGGGCGCCTGCGCCGGGACGAACAGGCCATCCAGCAATTGCTCGCGAACCTGCGCCAGGCGCTGTCGGACATTCCGCCGGGACTGGAAGCCAGCCGCAATTTCGCCAGGCTTCGCGGCCGCCTGCAGTGGCCGGTGCAGGGCCGCCTGGTCCATCGGTTTGGCGAACCGCTGGTCGGCGGGCGGCTGCCGGCGCAGGGCGATCTGATTGCCGCACCCATGGGCACCCCGGTGCATGCCGTTTCCTGGGGCCGCGTGGTCTATGCCGACTGGCTGCCGCGTTTCGGCCTGCTCGTGATCGTGGATCACGGCGACGGGTACATGAGCATCTACGCACACAATCAGAGTCTGTTTACCCAGGTTGGTGACTGGGTACATCCGGGGGAGGTGATTGCCGCGCTCGGCGACAGCGGCGGGCAGGAAAATCCCGCGCTCTATTTTGAACTCCGGCACAACAACACCTCGCTGGACCCGCGCAAGTGGTGCCGCGGACGCCTGCCCACGGCATAAGGGGCGCGGACGCGCTATTCTTTAGATCCTTGCTGAACCGGCTCCGACTCTCGAGGAATTCCGTCATGTCGTCGCGCGCATCGTTCGTTTTCGCTGCACTGGCAAGCGTGTTGATCGCTTCGCCCTGTCTGCACGCGGCAGCCCCATCCGATCAGAAGCAGGCCGGCGCGCACTCCAACACCGCGGCGCAGCTGCCCTGGGAAGACGTGCGGCTGCTGGTGGACGTCATGCAGCTTGTGAAACAGGATTACGTGCAGCCGATTGACGACAAGACACTGCTTCACAATGCGATCCGCGGCATTCTCTCCGGGCTCGATCCGCATTCAGCGTTTCTCAACAAATCCGATTTCGATCAGATGCAGACGTTCACCACCGGCGAATTCAACGGTCTTGGCATCGAAATGGGTATGGATCAGGGACAGATCGTCGTGATCGCGCCGCTTGACGGCACGCCGGCCGCGAAAGCCGGCATTCAGTCCGGCGACGCGATCCTGCGCGTCAACGGCACTTCGCTGGACGGCATGAGTCTCGATGAAGCCACGAAGCTCATTCGCGGCGTGCCCGGAAGCAAGGTCACGCTCACGATCCTGCATCCCAATGCCGACAAACCGGTGGACATTCAACTCACGCGCGCTGCGGTGCATCTCAGCAGCGTCAAGGACCGCATGCTCGCCCCGGGCTACGGCTACATCCGTATCAGCCAGTTCGCGGACGACACCGGCAGCGGTGTGCGCGACGCGGTGAATGCGCTCGTCAAACAGAACAAGGGCGCGCTGAACGGGGTGGTGCTGGATCTGCGCAATAATCCCGGCGGTCTGCTCGATGCCGCCGTCTCCGTCTCGAATGCGTTTCTGAACAGCGGCGTGATCGTGTCGGCAAAGGGCCGCGCACCCGACGCCAATTTCGTGCGACGCGCCACGCCCGGCGATATCCTGAACGGCGCACCGCTGGTCGTGCTGGTGAACGGCGGCACCGCATCCGCAGCGGAAATCACCGCCGGCGCGCTCAAGGACGATCGCCGCGCCCTGATACTCGGCGAGCGCACCTTCGGCAAAGGCTCCGTGCAAACGGTCATTCCGATGCCGCAAGGCGACGCCATCAAACTCACCACTGCGCTGTATTACACACCGTCGGGACATTCAATCCAGGCGGAAGGCATCCAACCGGACATTACGGTCTTGCCATTGCGGCTCGCCACGTCCCAGACCACTGACATCGGCATGATCAAGGAATCCAACCTCGAAGGCCATCTCTCAAACACCTCGCCGACGCCGCAATCGGCCGACGGCAACGTTACGGATCAGCAGTTGGCGACACGCGATTTCCAGTTGTATCAGGCCCTGAATGTGCTGAAGGGGCTGAGTCTTGAACGCAACAACGGGCACGCGGGATGACGCCGCGCCCGCTGCTTACCAGTCTCATCTGTTTCAGTCTTGCCGTCGTCGCACATGCGCAACCGGTTCCGCCTGCCGGTACGGTGAATCAGCCGGTTGTTGCCATCATCATTGATGATCTCGGTAACTCGCTGGAAGAAGGCCGCAGCACCGCCGCCTTGCCGGGGCCGGTGGCCTGCGCGATCCTGCCGCACACCGAGTTTTCAAAACAGATCGCCGAACTCGCTCACGCGCAAGGCAAACAGGTGCTGCTGCATCTGCCGATGGAAGCCGTCAGTGACATGCCGCTCGGCCCGGGCGGAATCAAACTCGACATGACACAGAAAGAAATCCAGGACACTGTGCGTAGCGATCTCGCTTCGATTCCGTATCTGGCCGGCGTCAACAATCATGAAGGCAGCCTGATGACGCAGCATCCGGGCGACATGGCGTGGGTGATGCAGGTGCTGGCCCAGAATCCCGGCTTGTTTTACATCGACAGTTTTACGGCACTCGACAGTGTCGCCTACGGCGTCGCGCGCGAATACGGCGTACCGGCGGCGCGCCGCAACGTGTTCCTCGACGACATCAATACGCAATCCGCGGTCGAATACCAGTTTCAGCGCTTGCTGACACTCGCGCGCCGGGACGGCTTCGCGCTGGCCATCGGGCACCCGCGGCCGGCCACCCTGGCGGTACTGAAACAGGAATTGCCGGCGCTGGCTGCGCGCGGTGTGAAACTGGTGCCGGTTTCCGAGATCGTCAAGCTGCAGCAGGAAAATCCGCTGCATCTGCCCGCGGATGTTTTCCCCGCCGCGGCCTATTCCAGAAAATAGCACGCGCCACGTTCAGACTTTCAACCATCCCCAGAGCAGTATCACGCCGCCCGATACGCCCACCACGGTGGCGAGCCATGCGGGCGAGGTCTGCAACGCCAGCAGCAAGGCACTGCTGACGATCAGAGCACCCCCCGTGGCGGCGCGGTAGAGATGCTGATTGCGCTGACGCTGGATTTCGTGCAGCTGTTCCATCTGTCTGGCGCGCAGGTCCACCTGCAACTGGCCGGCTGCAAGTTTCTTCAGGATGGTATTGATCTGGCCGGGCGCTTCGATCAGCAGTTCGCGCACCACCGGCAGACCGGCCCAGATTTTCCTGAGCGTGGTGGTGAGGCCCAGCTGTTCCCGTGTCCACTGTTCCAGAAACGGTTTCGCCGTCTGCCACAGGTCGAGATCGGGATAGAGTTCCCGACCGAGGCCTTCGATATTGAGCAGCGTCTTCTGCAGCAGCACCAGTTGCGGCTGCACTTCCATGTCGAAGCGGCGCGCGGTCTGGAACAGCCGCACCAGCAACTGGCCGAAGGAAATATCCTTGAGCGGACGGTTGAAGATCGGCTCGCACACCGTCCGGATTGCCGCTTCGAACTGATCCACCCGCGTACCGGCCGGCACCCAGCCGGACTGCACGTGCAACTCCGCCACGCGGCGGTAATCGCGATTGAAGAATGCCAGAAAATTTTCCGCCAGATAATGCTGGTCTTCCGGACTCAGGCTGCCGATGATGCCGAAATCAACCGCAATATAACGCGGCCGCTTCGGATCGGTCACGTCAACGAAGATGTTGCCGGGATGCATGTCGGCGTGAAAGAAATTGTGCTTGAACACCTGCGTAAAAAAGATTTCCACGCCGATTTCGGCCAGCCGACGCATGTCGGTCTCGCGTGCCTTGAGCGTCGCGATGTCGCTGACCGGCACGCCGCGAATGCGCTCCATGACCATGACGTTGCGGCGCGTGAAGGTCCAGTGCACATCGGGCACATACAACAGCGTTGAGCCTTCGAAATTGCGCCGCAGTTGTGCAGCGTTGGCCGCTTCCCGCATCAGGTCGAGTTCGTCGAGCACCGTCTTTTCGTATTCGTCCACCACTTCGCTCGGTCGCAGGCGGCGCGCGTCCGGCCAGTAGCGTTGCGCGAGACCCGCCAGCAGATGCAACAGATCGAGATCGTCGCGGATCACGCGTTCGATGCCGGGGCGCAGCACCTTGACCACCACTTCGCGCTGGTCCTTGAGCCGCGCGACGTGTACCTGCGCGATGGAGGCGGAAGCCAGCGGGGTTTCATCGAACGCCGTAAACAGTTCGGTCACCGGTGCGCCGAGCGCCCGTTCCACGATGGCGCGCGCCTGTTGACCGGGGAACGGCGGCACGCGGTCCTGCAGTCTGGCGAGTTCGTCGGCCACGTCGAGCGGCAGCAGGTCGCGGCGCGTCGAGAGCATCTGTCCGAATTTGACGAAGATCGGACCCAGATCCTCCAGCGCGCGACGAATGCGTTCGCCGCGCGATGCGGCGCGCGAGCGCAGCCAGTAAAACGGCGAGAGATAAATCAGAAAACGGATCGGCCGGAAGATGTGTGCAGCAAGAACGATTTCATCGAGACCGTGCCGCACCAGCACGAAATTGATGCGTATCAGACGCAAGACCTGACGGGGCGTGAACATCAGCGCCGCACCTTGCCGGCTGCGCGCGCCAGCCGTGCCGCGAGCCGTTCCACGTCGTCGCGCAGGCGATCCACCTCGGCGAGAAACGCATTCACTTCATGGCGTTGCGGCAGCACGCCGATTTCGTAATGCAGGTAATCGGCCAGGTCGCGGCTCACGCGTTCGACCGCATCGCGGCCCCAGCGCAGCGAACCGCGTACCAGATTGCCGATCTGGTGCGCCGCCACGTCGCCGATGCGTTGCGAAAGCAGCTCTTCCCAGTCGAGATCGGCCTGTTTCAGCAGACGCGAAAACGTCTGACCGGTTTCCGCATCGCCGTTGATCTCGATGCCTTTCGGCGGCACGTCGTCACGCCGCAACGCCGCCTGCAACAGGGCCGCGCTCGGCGCGCGTACCGTCAGGTCCACGTCGCCGTGATAGTTCCCGTGCACGGTGAGCCGGCCGTCCTGCGGCAGAAAAAAAAGTTTCAACGGAAACTCTTTCAGTTCCAGCGCAATGTTTTTGCCGTTCAGCGCTTTCAGATCCTGCTGTGCGGCGTTGGAACCGGCCAGCGCATTGTTGAGCGCAAGGCCGACGGCCGATGCCAGCAGCGAAACGAGCGGCGACGCGTTCAAAACCGGTAGCCCCGGTGCAGCGCGACGATGCCGCCGCTCAGATTGAAGTAGCTGCAGCGCTCGAAGCCTGCCGCTTCCATCATCTGTTTCAGGGTTTCCTGATCCGGGTGCATGCGGATGGACTCCGCGAGATAGCGGTAACTGGCCTCGTCTTTCGCAACGAACTTGCCAAGCGCGGGCAGCACCTTGAACGAATACTGGTCGTACACGCCGCGCAGGAGCGGCGCGACCGGTTTGGAAAATTCCAGCACCAGCAGACGGCCGCCCGGTTTCAGCACGCGATACATGCTTGCCAGCGCGGCATCCTTGCGGGTCACGTTGCGTAACCCGAAGCCGATCGTGATGCAGTCGAAATAGCGGTCGGGGAAGGGCAGGCACTCCGCGTCGGCCTGCACGAATTCAAGATTGCCGGTGACGCCGCGATCAATCAGCTTGTCGCGACCGTGCGCCAGCATGGCCGCGTTGATGTCTGCCAGCACAACTTTGCCGGTCTCGCCCACCTGCGCCGCAAGTCCGCGCGCCAGATCGCCCGTGCCGCCAGCGATATCAAGCGCCACCTGTCCGGGCCGGAGACCGGTCTGCGCCAGCGTGAAGCGTTTCCAGAGGCGATGAATTCCGAACGACATCAGGTCGTTCATCAGGTCGTAGTTATCGGCGACCGAGCTGAACACGCCGGCGACCCGCCGGGCCTTTTCGCCAACGGGCACTTCCTGATAGCCGAAATGGGTTTTTTCTTCGCCGGACATGGCCGCTTTCCACGAATCGGGGAAGGCATTCTAGCAGCCGGGCCCGCCCCCCGCAGACCGGACAGGTCAGCCGCCGCGGCGTTCCACTCCCGCCGCCTTGAGCCGTTCCAGATACCGCGCCCAGTTCGTCTGCTGGTTGGTGCCGAGGTCGTACAGCACGTGCCAGGAATACAGGCCGGTGTTGTGGCCGTCGTCGAAGATGAGCCTGACCGCATAGCTGCCCACCGGTTCGACGGCCGTCACTTTCACGTTTTCCTTGCCGACCTGCAGGATCTCGGTGCCGTGCCCGCGCACTTCGGCCGAGGGCGAGAACACGCGCAGGTATTCGAACGGCAGTTCGAAGGTCTCGCCGCTGTCGAACGCGACCGTCAGCACGCCGGCGGATTTGCGCAGACGGATTTCAGTGGGATGCGGCACTGGAGTCATGATGTGCTGAATCTTGTGAAAAGGTCAGGGGGGCGTCCTTCAATAGCGCGAAGTAGTCATCATCCTTGGCCAATCGCAACCATACCGAAAGCTCGATTTGCGTACCAACGGGAATTGACTGATCGGCAAATTGTATCGTTGCATTGAACTCAAACGAGTCGTAGCGCGCTTCGGCATCCGGGCCGAGTCGTTGCTGAAAGTCCTGGAATGATTTCAAGCCGGCTGGATCGAGTTTCATCAAGTACCAGATCTCGCCATTCCCGGCCACCGGCACGTTCGCAGGCACAAACCGGCCCTGGTCAAGCAGCATCAGCTGTGCGTGCTCGTGAACAGCTTCCTGCTTCCGGTCTTTTGGCGTAAGCGTGACATCAAGCATCGTCTGATTGGGTTCGAGTTTCGGCTTAACGGGTAACTTTACGGCAACCCGGATATCTGCGGGATTCAGTGTTTGCAGATCCTGCACGCTGTATGAACGCAGCTTCCACATCGTGGTCAACGGCACACTTGCGCACGCCTCCAGCAGCAGTATCAAGACGACCAGCAGGAATGCACGTCCCGCTGTCCCCACGTTGCGACCTGCCATGAACTTCCCCCATTTGATCTTGTTCCAGCAACCCAAATCCCGGCACGCCCATGAGCTGATGCCGGTCATGCATAATATCCCGGATAAGCGTTGATTGAACCCACGATTACAGTTCGTTACAGAATATACCGGCTCAGATCTTCATCCTTCACCAGTTCGCCCACCTGCTTGTCCACGTACGCGCCGTCAATCACCATTTTCTTGCCGCCGCGGTCGGCAGCTTCGAAGGAGATGGCTTCGAACAGCCGTTCCATCACCGTGTGCAGACGCCGCGCCCCGATGTTCTCGGTGGTTTCATTCACCTGATAGGCCACTTCCGCGATGCGGCGCACGCCGTCGCTGGTGAATTCCAGTGCCAGTCCTTCGGTTTCCATGAGCGCGATGTACTGGCGGGTGAGCGACGCATCCGGTTCGGTCAGGATGCGAACGAAGTCTTCCGTGGTCAGCGCGGACAGTTCCACGCGGATCGGCAGCCGGCCCTGCAGTTCCGGAATCAGGTCCGAGGGTTTGGAAAGATGAAATGCCCCCGAGGCGATGAACAGAATGTGGTCGGTCTTGATCATGCCGTATTTGGTCGACACCGTGGTGCCTTCCACCAGCGGCAGCAGGTCGCGTTGCACGCCCTCGCGCGATACGTCGGCGCCGTGCACGTCACCGCGCCGCGCGACCTTGTCCATTTCGTCAATGAACACGATGCCGTTCTGTTCCACATTGTGGAGTGCGGCGGTCTTGATCTCGTCTTCGTCCACCATGCGGCCGGCTTCTTCGTCGGTCAGGAGCTTGCGCGCCTCGCTGATTTTCAGTTTGCGGGTGCGGGTCCGCGTATTGCCCATGCTCTGGAACATGTTCTGCAGCTGCTGGGTCATTTCCTCCATGCCCGGCGGCGCCATGATCTCGATCCCGACTCCGACGCTCAATTCAAGTTCGATTTCGCGATCCTCGAGTTCTCCCTGACGCAGCATCTTGCGCATTTTCTGCCGCGTATCGGATTCGACCGGGGCATGCGGTTCGTTGGCGAAGCCGACCGTGTGCTGCTTGCGCGGCAGCAACGCATCGAGAATACGTTCTTCGGCGGCCTCTTCGGCGCGCGTCTGCACGCGCTGCTTGGCGCGCTCGCGCTCGAGTTTTACCGCGGCATCGGCCAGATCGCGGACAATCGAATCCACGTCCTTGCCAACGTAACCGACTTCTGTAAATTTCGTCGCTTCGACCTTGATGAACGGCGCGTTGGCGAGCCGAGCGAGGCGTCGCGCAATTTCGGTTTTGCCGACGCCGGTCGGGCCGATCATGAGGATGTTCTTGGGCGTGATTTCGTTGCGCAACGCCGGCTCGACCTGCATGCGGCGCCAGCGATTGCGCAGCGCAATCGCGACGGCACGTTTGGCGGCGTTCTGGCCGACGATGTGCTTGTCCAGTTCCTGGACGATTTCTCTGGGCGTCATTTCGTACATACTCAATTACTCAAATACGTTAATAAGAAACCTTCTTGCTCTTAATACCCGTGGCAGGTTTTTGCTCCTGCAAAACCTGCACTCCCGCCATCCCTGGCGGTCGGATGCCGCCGAGTCTCGTCGTGCCCGCAGGGAATTGCCCTTCGCAGAAGGGGCGGGGCGAGGGATCGCCGCGGCGCAGAGGACACGAGAAACGAGGGTACGCATCTGAAATCAAATTGTCCCCGATTCAATTTCAGATAAGCGCGCGATCCCCGGGGGAATGGTTTTGGGTACTTTTGCCGAAACAAAAGCACCCCGCCCGCGGGTGCGGGAACCCGCATAAATATTCATTTCAATTCCTCGATCGTCAGATTGCGATTGGTGTAAATGCAGATATCGGCCGCGATGTTGAGCGCGCGTTCCGTAATCGCCCGTGCATCGAGGTCGGTATTCTCGATCAGTGCCCGCGCTGCGGCCTGCGCAAACGGTCCGCCGGAGCCGATTGCCATCAAACCGTCCTGCGGTTCGATCACGTCGCCGTTGCCGGACACAATGAATGAAGCGGTTCTGTCCGCAACACACAACAAGGCCTCCAGCCGCCGCAGCATGCGGTCGGTGCGCCAGTCCTTGGCGAGTTCCACCGCGGAACGCGTCAGATTGCCGCTGTGCTTGCTGAGTTTGTCCTCGAAGCGTTCGAACAACGTGAAGGCATCGGCCGTGCCGCCGGCAAAGCCGGCCAGGACCTTGCCGTCGTAAAGCAAACGCACCTTTTTGGCATTGGGCTTCATCACCGTGTTGCCCATGGTGACCTGGCCGTCGCCACCGATCACCACAGCCCCGTTACGGCGGACGGAAAGAATCGTAGTCCCGCGAAATTGTTCCATGCTGACAGTCCCGAACTCGGCGTTAAGTAAATAGTTGAAGGGCACCGCGCTGAACAGCTTGCGACCGGGAAACGAAAAGAAGTCATTTCGGGAAGCGGCAACCGGCGGGCCGGTGTCTGCGCATTCTACTCCCGGCCATCACTCCTTGGTTTTCTTGGCGCGCGGATGAGCCTGATCGTATATGCGGGCCAGGTGCTGGAAATCAAGGTGGGTATAAACCTGAGTGGTGCTGATGTTGGCGTGGCCGAGCAGTTCCTGCACCGCCCTGAGATCGCCGCTCGATTCCAGCAGGTGGCTTGCGAAAGAATGCCGGAACAGGTGCGGGTAGACGTGCTGCGGAATTCCCTGTGCAATGCCGAGCCGCCGCACCCGCGCCTGCAGGCTGCGCGGACTCAACCGTCCGCCGCGGGGTCCCACGAACAACGCGACATCATCCGGCTTCGCGAGCTGCGCGCGCACCTTGAGCCATGCGTTGATCGCCTGCAATGCGTGCCGCCCGACCGGCACGATACGTGTTTTCGAGCCCTTGCCGGTGACGGTGACGGTAGCGTCCGCGAGATTGATGTCGCTGAGATTGACCGAAATCAGTTCCGCCAGTCGCAAGCCGGAGGAATACAGCAGTTCCATGACGGCGCGATCGCGAACTGCGGCCGGATCGTCACCGGGAATTTCCAGCAGACGCGCCATCTGGTCGGCGTCGAGCGTTTCCGGCAGCCGCTTGGCGGCCTTCGGTGCGCGCACTTCATTGGCGGGATTATTGCGTGCCGCGCCTTCGCGCAACAGGTAGTTGTAGAACGCACGGATCGCGGCGAGCAGACGCTGCACACTGTGCGGCGACAATCCACTGCGATGCCGGCTTGCCGCAAACGCGCGCACCCGGTGCAGATCCACGTCGTCCCAGTCGGCGATGCCCTGTTGCACACAGTAACGTTGAAACTGCTCGAGATCGCGACGGTAAGCCGCAGACGTGTGCGGCGACAGACGCCGCTCGTGTGAAAGATGAATCTGGAAACGCTGCAGCCAGGTTTCGAGTGGGTCGCTCACGCCGGCAGCAGCGGCCGGATGGCGGCCGTGACAAGTTCGCCGATGCGAACCAGGAACGCCGTGCCCAGGGTCGGACTGAAGCGATCCGCTTCGTGACTGCCGACTGCCAGCAGACCGAGTCTGCTGCGCTCGCCGAGCGGAATCAGCGCCGCCGAGCTGATGCGTTCGGCCTGATCGCCGAACAGGAATTCCAGTTGCGGTGCGCGCAGGCGGCCGCAGTGCGGTTTGCCGCTCTTGAGAAATTCGCGGAACTGATCCAGTCCGCCGTCATCCGGTTTCAGCCAGCGCGCCGGACCCGCGTCGTCGTTGACGGCGCGATCGTTGAACAGGAACAGGGTGACTTCATCGGCGCCGAAACGACTGCGCAATTCCTCCGCCAGCGCGTACAGGCGTTCCGGCAGGCTGTGGGTTTCAAGCAGCGCAATCGCAAGGCGGTGAATGCGTTCGATCAGCGAATCGTTGGCGCGCGCGACTTCGATCAGATCAACGAGCTTGCGCTCGACCTGACGGTTCTGCTGGCGCAACACTTCCACCTGGCGCTCGATCAGCGATACCGCGTGACCCGACGGATGCGGCACCTTGAGGCGTGTCAGGATTTCGGTATGCGTTTCGAAAAATTCCGGGTGCTTGAGCAGATAGTCCGACACCGTCTGCTCGGTATCGGAAATATCCTGGAGACCGGTTTTGCGTTCTGTACTCATGCAGTGATCTGCCCATCATAGACCCGGTTGGCCGGGCCACTCATCCAAACAGGTTGCCCTTCGCCCTTCCAGCTTATCACGAGCCGGCCGCCGGCGAGTTGCACTTCCACCTGCTCATCGAGCCAGCCGGACAGACGCCCCCACACCACCGCCGCGCACGCGCCGGTACCGCAGGCCAGCGTTTCGCCGGTGCCGCGCTCGAAGACCCGCAGTTTCATGTGGCCGCGGTCCAGCCATTGCGCGAAGCCCACATTGGTGCGTTTGGGAAAGCGGGTGTGCCGCTCGATTTTGGGACCGAGTTCCGCCACCGGCGCGATGCTGACATCCGGCACGTCCAGTATCGCGTGCGGATTGCCCATCGAGACCGCGCCGATCTCGTACACCTTGCCGTCCACGTCGAGCTGGTAAGACACGGCGCGTTGCCGCGCGTCGAACGGAATCTGCGCCGGTTCCAGCACCGGCACGCCCATGTTCACGCGCACGTTGTGAATGTCGTGCACATCGGCGATGAGATCGCCGCCGAGCGTCTCGAGTGTGAATTCGCTGCGTCCGCCGGTGCGGCCGGCTTCCATCAGGTAACGTCCGACGCAACGCGCGCCGTTGCCGCATTGTTCCACTTCGCCGCCGTCGGCGTTGTAGATGCGGAAGCGCGCCGTGTTGGCGCCGTTGTGCGGCTTTTCGATCAGCAGCAACTGGTCGAAGCCGACGCCGATCCGCCGATCGGCCAGCTGGCGGATGGCCGCGAGATCGAGGTGCACGGGCGTCTGCATGGCGTCAATCACCATGAAATCGTTGCCCAGCCCTTCCATCTTGGTAAACGCGAGTTTCATCGAATCAGCTTTCCTGTACGAACGCGCGATACTCTTTATATATACAGCGGTCCATCACCACCGTGATACCCGCCGCGCGCGCACGCTCCGCGGCCGGTTCGTTGATCACGCCCTCCTGCAGCCAAAGCACCGGCGCCTTGATCGCGATGCAGTCGTCCACGATCTCATCAACATATTCCGGCGCGCGGAACACGTCCACGATATCTACCGGGCCGGGCAGATGGCGCAAATCGGGATACGCCGTTTCGCCGAGCACGGATTCCGTCGCCGGGCGCACCGGAAGGATGCGATAGCCGAAGCCCTGCATCGCCTGCGCCACGCCAAAACTCGGCCGCGCCGGATTCGGCGACAGGCCGACCACGGCGATCGTGTGCGCACGCTTGAGCAGCGCACGAATCTGATCGGGGGGCGGGTTGGTGAAGCTCATTGAAATCCGGGGACCGCGAAGCTGGGGAACATTATATATAGAGTTCGGCCGCGCAAAAAAAGCGCGGGCGGAGCCGTTCCGCCCGCGCGCAGGAGAGAGGCGTCAGGCGGAAGGCTGCGCCGCACTGTTGGCGAGCGTTTTCCGGTAGCCGGCCATCTTCACCCAGAAGATGATCCAGCAGACAAACGCCGCAATGGCCGCCAGGGCACCCAGGATCGGAATGATTCCGCACAGGGTCAGGATGCACATCGCAAGACCGACGCCGTAGGCGAAGCCGTCGCCCTGCAGGTCGCGCGCGGCGTATTCCGCCTGCAGCGAGTCGCGCAGCTTGATCACCACGATGAAATTCCATACCAGGTTGAACAGCGGGATCAGCAGCAAAAACACCAGTCCCGGCTCCAGCTTGCGGTTGGCGGGCGACACCGCATTCAGCACGTTGAACAGCGTAATCAGATACAGGATTACGACAACCAGCCAGATGACCCAGAAACCGATCGCCCAGCCGGTGAAAATGAACGGTGCGTAGTCATGCATGTACATATCGAGTATCCCCTGTGGTTTGAATTGACGCGTTCCGGCGCGGTCCCCCTGCCGACCCATTAAGTATGTATCAAAGGCGCGCGATTGCCAGTCCGCACCGCAACGCCATCCGCCCGGTCCGGTATAGTAGGCACCGGTCCGGCAATGGGTACCCAACGTGAAATACCGGGATCTGCGCGAATTTCTTGCCCAACTCGAAGCCCGCAACGAACTCAAGCGCGTCGGCGTAACCGTGGACCCGAAACTCGAGCTCACCGAAATCTGCGACCGCGCCCTGAAGAAGGGCGGGCCCGCGCTTTTGTTCGAAAAACCGAAGGGTCATTCCATGCCGGTGCTCGGCAACCTGTTCGGCACGCCGCAGCGCGTCGCGTTCGGCATGGGCCAGGAATCGGTCAGCGCACTGCGCGAGGTGGGCGAACTGCTCGCGATGCTGCGCGAACCCGAGCCGCCCAAGGGTCTGAAAGATGCCTGGGAAAAACTCGGCGTGTTCAGGCAGGTGTTCCGCATGCCGCCGAAAGAACTCGGCAGCGGTGCGTGCCAGGAAAACCGGATTGAAGGCAGCGACGTTGATCTGGGCATGATGCCCGTGCAGACCTGCTGGCCGGACGACGCCGGTCCGCTCATCACCTGGGGGCTGACCGTCACCAAAGGTCCGCGCAAGGAACGCCAGAATCTCGGCATCTACCGGCAACAGGTCATCGGCAGGAACAAGGTCATCATGCGCTGGCTCGCGCACCGCGGCGGTGCGCTCGATTTCCGCGACTGGCAGCAGGATCATCCCGGTGAGCCGTTTCCGGTCGCGGTCGCCCTCGGCGCCGATCCCGCGACAATCCTCGGCGCAGTGACGCCGGTGCCGGATACGCTCTCCGAATACGGCTTCGCGGGGCTGCTGCGCGGTGCGCGCACCGAAGTCGTGAAGTGCGTGTCGAACGAGTTGCGCGTGCCGGCGAGCGCCGAGATCGTGCTCGAAGGCGTGATTCATCCGGGCGAGATGGCCGACGAAGGCCCGTTCGGCGATCACACCGGCTATTACAACGAAGTCGAAAAGTTTCCGGTGTTCACCATCACGCACATCACGCACCGGAACAATCCGATCTATCACAGCACCTACACCGGCCGCCCGCCCGACGAACCGGCAATACTCGGCGTCGCATTGAATGAAGTCTTCGTGCCGATCCTGCGCAAGCAGTTTCCCGAAATCACCGATTTCTATCTGCCGCCGGAAGGCTGTTCCTATCGCATGGCCTGCGTGAGCATGAAGAAACAGTATCCGGGTCACGCCAGGCGCGTGATGTTCGGCATCTGGAGTTTCCTGCGCCAGTTCATGTACACCAAGTTCATCGTGGTCACCGACGACGACGTCAACGTGCGCGACTGGAACGACGTGATCTGGGCCATCACCACGCGCATGGATCCTGCGCGCGATTGCACCATCGTCGAGAACACGCCGATTGATTACCTCGATTTCGCCTCGCCCGTTTCCGGCCTCGGCTCCAAGATCGGATTCGATGCGACCAGCAAGTGGCCGGGCGAAACCAGCCGCGAATGGGGTCGCCCGATCCGCATGGACGAGACAGTGAAAAGGCGCGTGGATGCGATCTGGAAGGAGCTGGGGATTGACTGATTCCCGCGCATCACAAAACGTTCACAATCGGCCGTTAGGCTGAACGCTTTACCTGTTGCAGGACGGTGAACGGTGCGTGACGGTTCAAGACAGCGAAAATCCACAGCAGGCACGCTGGTCGCCGCGGTGGATCTCGGCTCCAACAGCTTTCATCTCGTGGTCGCCGAGGTGCGTGGCCGAGACCTGCGCGTCATCGATCGCATGCGCGAAATGCTGCGTTTCGGTTCAGGGCTCGACGCCCGCGGCAATATCACCGCGGAAGCCGCCAGAACCACCTTGGCGTGCCTGCGGCGCTTCGGTCAGCGCATCAATTCCCTGAATCCGTCACAGGTGCGCGCGGTCGGTACCAATACCCTGCGCCGCGCCAAGAACGCGCCGGCGTTCCTGCGCCGGGCCGAAAAGGCGCTCGGCCATTCCATCGAAGTGATCTCCGGTATGGAGGAAGCGCGGCTGATTTATCAAGGTGTCGCGAGCGCGCTGGGCGATTCACCGGAAAAGCGCCTGGTGGTGGACATCGGAGGCGGCAGCACCGAGTTGATCATCGGCAAGGGCAACCACACGCAGGTCCTCGAAAGTCTGCACATGGGATGCGTGTCAACCACCGACAACTACCTTTCCGGGAAAAAAGTTTCCCCACGAAATTTTCGCGAAGCCGTGATCGCGGCGCGTCAGGAGCTGGAGCCGGTGCAGGCGATACTGCGGCGCGAAAGCTGGCAGCGCGCGATCGGCTCGTCGGGCACCATCCGCTCGATCGAGAACGTGATGCGCGAATCCGGCTGGTGCGATGAAGGCATCACCGCCGACTGTCTGCAGCGGTTGGCGGATAAACTGGTCAAGCAGGGCGACGCCGGCAATCCGGTACTGCCGGGTCTCACCACGGAGCGCGCACCGGTGTTCGCCGGCGGTGTCGCGATTCTGACAGCGGTGTTCGAAGCACTGCAGATCGAACGCATGGAAGTGTCATCCGGCGCGTTGCGCGAAGGCGTGCTGCGCGATCTGCTGGGGCGTCTGCACGGCGAAGACGCGCGCGCCGATGCCGTGGAGCGACTCGCGATGCGCAACGCCGTGGATATTCACCAGGTGAAACGGGTCGAAGCCACCGCGCTGGAAATCTACGCAGCGGTGCGCGATACCTGGCATTTGCCTGAACTGGGCGCGCACTTGCTGAGCTGGGCGGCGTGGCTGCACGAAGCCGGTCTCGCAATTGCACACAGCAGTTATCACAAGCATGGCGCCTACATCGTCGCCAATGCCGATCTGGCCGGGTTTTCGCGCCAGGAGCAGCGTCTGCTCGCCATGCTGGTGCGTCTGCACCGGCGCCGGTTTGTCGGCGCGGTGCTGAACGATCTGGATCGCCACTGGAATCTCGTGATCCGTCGGCTCACCGTCATTCTGCGTCTCGCGGTGCTCCTGCATCGCAGCCGCGATCCCAATCAGAAATTACCGTTCAAGGCGGCGGCCCGGGGTCAACAGCTGCAGCTGCGTTTTCCCCGTGGGTGGACCCGGCGCTATCCGCTCACGGCCGCGGATCTCGAAGCAGAAGCGCACCTGCTGCGCGGCAGTGGTGTGCGCCTGGACATTCGCTAGGACGCGATCCCGCCCAGCTGCGCCAGCAATTGCGCCTGTGAATCCTGCACGTCTTTCTTGCGCGGCTTCGCGCGCCGGTAGTGACCGTCCGGCTGCAGCAGCCAGGCGTGTACGTTGTCTTTCAGGTAGCGCCGTAAATCCCTGACGATGCGCTCGCGCAGACGCTTGTTCAGGATCGGAAACGCGACTTCCACACGCCGGAAGAAATTGCGCTCCATCCAGTCGGCGCTCGAACAGTAGAGTTCCTTCTTGCCGTTGTTGTGAAAATAATAGACGCGGCTGTGCTCAAGAAAGCGGCCGACGATGGAGCGCACGCGAATATTGCGCGATATGCCGGGGACGCCCGGACGCAGACAGCAGATGCCGCGCACGATGAGATCGATTTTTACCCCCGCCGCCGACGCGCGATACAGCGCCTGGATCACCTCCGATTCGGTCAGCGCATTCAACTTGAGAATGATCCGTGCCGGCTTGCCTGCCTGCGCATACTTCGTTTCCCGCTCAATCATCTCGAGCATTCCCGAATGCAGCGTGAACGGCGACTGCTTGAGCACATTCAACTTCATGACCTTGCCGAGACTGGTGAGCTGCATGAAGATGCGGTTGACGTCCTCGCCGATCTGCTGATCACAGGTGATCAGTCCGTAATCGGTGTAGGCGCGCGCGGTGCGCGGATGATAGTTGCCGGTGCCGAGATGCACGTAACGCCGCAGACTGCGGCCCTCGCGTCGCACCACCAGCGTCATCTTGGCATGCGTCTTGTAACCGACCACGCCGTAGACGACGTGCGCGCCGGCATCCTGCAGGCGGTTGGCGAGCGCAATATTGTCCGCCTCGTCGAAACGGGCGCGCAATTCGATCACAACCGTAACTTCCTTGCCGCCCTGCGCCGCCGTCACCAGTGCGTCGACGATGTTTGATTCCGGGCCGGTGCGATACAGCGTTTGTTTGATAGCGAGCACTTTCGGATCGGCCGCGGCCTGGTGCACGAAATCCACCACCGGCAAAAATGACTCGAACGGATGGTGCAGCAGAATGTCGCCGTTGCGCACCGCATTGAATATGCCGGCACCTTGTGACACGGCGCGGGGAATACCCGGTACGAACGGCGGATATTTCAGATCCGGACGGTCGGCGAGATCGTACAGCTCGCTCAAGCGGTTGAGGTTGACCGGCCCCTCGGCCGGATACAGATCTTCCTGGCCGAGTTGAAACTGCTTGAGCAGAAACGCGGCCGTCTCATCCGGACATTCGGCGGCGATCTCGAGGCGCACGGCGTCACCGTAACGACGTGATGCCAGCTCGCCCTGCACGGCGCGCAGCATGTCTTCGACGTCTTCCTCGTCCACGTACAGATCGCTGTTGCGCGTCACGCGGAACTGGTAACAGCTGCTCACCTTCATGCCCGGGAACAGTTCGTCCACGTACGCATGAATCACTGAGGACAGCAACACGAACTCCTGGTTCGCCTTGTCCGCCGCAGGCAACTGGATGACGCGTGGCAGTGCACGCGGTGCCTGCACGATTGCCATGCCGCTGTGCCGCCCGAAGGCATCTTTGCCTTCCAGCGGCACAATGAAATTCAGGCTCTTGTTGAGAATCTTGGGAAACGGATGCGCCGGATCAAGCCCGAGCGGGCTCAGAACCGGCAGCAGTTCCTCGTTGAAATAACGGCGCAGCCAGGCATCCTGCGCCGGTGACCATTCGGTACGCTTCACCAGCCTGATATGCTGTTCGGTAAGCGCCGGAATCAGCAATTCGTTGAGAATCCGGTACTGTTCCCCGATCAATTGCAACGCTTCGACACGAATTGCGCGCAGGCTTTCTGTCGCGCTCATGTCATCCGGCGACAACGGCGTTGCCGCCAGTTCCAGCCGCTGCTGAAGTCCGGCAACGCGGATTTCAAAAAACTCGTCGAGGTTGGTGCTCGAAATGCACAGGAACCGCAGCCGTTCGAGCAGCGGCACACCGGGGTCGCGGCTCTGTTCCAGCACCCGGCGGTTGAAGGCGAGCTGGCTCAGCTCGCGGTTGATATAAAGATCGGACCGTTTCAGGTCGGGGATGTCCATACTCGCAAATTACGTCAATGATGTTACTCCTGTGTGACATGCGCCGGGCGCGGCACCTTGGCGAATGCAGCCCGCGCTGCAACCTGCAAGCTTCAAAAAAACGACACACCCCTGTCATGCCCCGGCGGCATGGTGGTCAGGCGTCGCAGGCAGATGCGACGACGGCGGTTCCGGCCTCTCAGGGCATCCCCCGTGTCCTGAACCGGGTCCGCTGCTTGCCCCCTGCGTCGTCTGACGCCGACGCACTCCTAAGCAGACGGCCCCTCTTGCCCGGGTGTTTAAACCCGGGCTCTTTTTGCCTCGAACTTCCGAGCCTGTTCAGCGCCCGCGGGCCGTCCGGATGGGGTCGTCTATACTCTTTACTCATCGAGACCAAAGGGCACGGAACAACAACAGCCGGGACGGCGGATTTACTTGAGGAGGTTTCATGCGCACGATCATGGTGATGAACGCCAAGGGCGGCTGCGGCAAATCCACCCTGTCCACCAACATCGCCGCCTATTTCGCCAGCCACTGGGAAGGCGTGGTCAGCCTCGCCGATTTCGATCCCCAGGGCTCGAGCCTCGACTGGCTCGCCCAGCGTCCGCCCGAGCGCGACCCGATTCACGGCGTGGATGCCCACAAGGAAGGCCTGCGTCACCTCGACCGCAATACCGATTTCCTGATCATTGACGCCCCTGCGCGGGCGCACGGTTCCGAACTCACGCAGATGGTGAAACACGCCGAAACCATTGTGGTGCCGGTGCTGCCGTCGCCGATTGATATCAAGGCCGCCGGCAAATTCGTCAGCGAACTGCTCAATGTCGGCAAGGTCGAGCGCAAGGACGTGAAGGTCGCGGTGGTCGCGAACCGCGTGCGGGAGAACCTGTTGATTTTCGGCGAGCTGGAAGAATTTCTTGAAAGCCTGAAAGTGCCGTTTATCGCCAAGTTTCGCGATGCACAGAATTACATTCGCGCGTATTCACGTGGGTTGGGGATTCATGAGTTGCCGCCGTATCTGGCGGGGCCGGATTGGGAGCAGTGGGAGCCGTTGGTGAAATGGCTGGAGAGTAAGCGGAGTCAGCCTTAGTTAAAATGCGTCTTTTCACCATATACGATGACTTATAACTAAAAAACAGAAAAATTGGCGAGGCTTTCGCCGCCGCTCTCGGCATCCATGTCTCCCGCGGCACTTGTGCATCCCTGCACATCGCCCAAGTGAGGCGCGCAGGGGACCGCGTAGCGGCGTCATCATCGGGTGAGGGTTTTGGTTACTTTTGACCTTTCAAAAGTAACCTGCCGTAGGGGCGCGGAAGCCCCGTCAATTCACGCGGCGAAGCCGCACTTAATCAAGACTGGACCCCGGCGTTTTCCCGGAAACAGCTCCTGCGTTTCCGGGACTTCCGCCTTCCTGGCGGTCGCGCAGGAATGACGAAAAGAAACGCTGCCCAACGTTGCTTGAATAAATGGGCTCCCCGCCTCACGATACCCCCATGCTCCTCTACACCATCGGCCATTCCAATCACCCCCTCGACGACTTCCTCGCCATGCTGCAGGCGCGGCACATCGCTCTGCTCGTTGACGTCCGCACCGTACCGCGTTCGCGGCACAATCCCCAATTCAATGCCGATACGCTGCCGGCAAGTCTCGCGGAACATTCGATTGCGTGGCGACACATGAAAGAATTGGGCGGACTTCGCAAGCCGCGCAAGGATTCCGTCAACGCCGGCTGGCGCAACGACAGTTTCCGGGGCTACGCCGATTACATGCAGACGCGGGAGTTCGTCGCGGCACTCGATGAGTTGATGGCACTGGCCGACGCGCAGCCGACCGCCGTCATGTGCGCGGAGGCAGTGCCGTGGCGCTGCCATCGTTCATTGATTGCGGACGCGCTTACCGTTCGCGGCGTCGAAGTCCGGCACATCATGAGCCGCGACAAGTGGCAAGCGCATAAAATGACGCCGTTCGCCCAGGTGGAGGGCACCCGCATTACCTATCCGTTCGCACTGGAGGGCTGACCATGCAATACCTGCACACCATGATCCGGGTTTCCAATCTGGACGAAACACTG
>DASSOA010000153.1:0-6172 GCA_035701115.1 Gammaproteobacteria bacterium | reverse complement strand
GTCACTCCGGAAATCAAACTGATCATGTCTGATGCCGGTTTTCCTGCCGACCGAAAATCCGGCGTTGACCTGGGTCATGGAGCGCACCGCCGGCCGGGTGCAGGCTGACGGTTATCCGGTTTGAACAGGGATGATTGCCATGACATTTAAACGGGCATTACAGGTGATTCTCGTCGTCGCGCTACTGGGCGTGGCGTTTTCGGGCATATTGACCTATCGCGATTTCGCCACCCAGGCGCAAAGCTGCACGCCGTTTGCACCGCCCGGTACGCTTTTCGGTTATCCGCCGTGCGTGTACGGGCTCATCATGTATGCCGGTGTGGCGGTGATCGCCGCGTGGGGGCTGGTCGGAAAACGGTGAACAAGACGCCGAGGGCGGGTGCGCTTCACCTCAACCGGGAGGGACTATGCGTGCGATGGTGCTGAAGCGACCGAACGCGCCGCTCGAATGGAATGACTGTCCGGACCTGCAACCCGGTCCGGGTGAAATCCGTGTGCAGGTCTCCGCGTGCGGCGTATGCCGCACCGATCTGCATGTCGTGGACGGCGAACTGCCCGATGCAAGGTACCCGATCATTCCCGGCCACGAAATTGTCGGGCGTGTAGATGCGATTGGCCCAGGCATCGAGGGCCTGCGCATCGGTGAGCGCGTCGGCATTCCCTGGCTCGGACACACCTGCGGCGACTGCTTCTATTGCCGCACCGGACATGAAAATCTTTGCGACCATCCCGTGTTCACGGGTCACACGCGCGACGGCGGATTTGCGACCGCGACGGTTGCCGACGCGCGCTTTGCTTTTCCCTTGGGTGAAACCGGCGACGACGTCGCACTGGCGCCGCTGTTGTGCGCGGGATTGATCGGCTGGCGTTCACTCACGATCGCAGGCAAAGCAAAGAAACTCGGCCTGTACGGCTTCGGCGCGGCAGCGCACATCCTGACTCAGGTCGCACGCTGGCAGGGCCGCGAGGTGTTCGCCTTCACGCGGCCGGGAGACACCCGTTCGCAGTCGTTTGCCAGACAACTCGGCGCCGTCTGGGCCGGTGGTTCCGATACACCATCGCCCGAACCGCTCGACGCCGCGATCATCTTTGCGCCGGTCGGTGCGCTGGTTCCGACAGCGCTCAAAGCCGTGCGCAAAGGCGGACGCGTGGTTTGCGGCGGGATTCACATGAGCGACATTCCGTCATTTCCGTATCGGCTGCTGTGGGAAGAACGGCAGCTGGTGTCGGTCGCCAATCTGACGCGGCAGGACGGCCTGAATTTTCTGCGCCGGGTGCCGGACATCGGGATTGTTACCACTACGCACGTCTATCCGCTGCAACAGGCGAATCAGGCGCTCGAAGACCTACGTGGCGGGAAGTTCGAAGGTGCGGCAGTGCTGGTGCCGTGATGGTATTTTCAATCACGTCACAGGGCGTTCAGCGCGAGTTGATGACAACGGAGGCAGAAGCTCGCTGGATCACAGCAGCGGTTTGATGGCCGCTTCCAGATTCTGCTCGGTTACCTGCGTCCCGCCGGGCCACAACCGGGCGCGCAGGATGCCGTTTTTGTCGAACACATAGGTCATCGGCACCAGGCGCGGGCGACCGAAATCGCTTTGCTCGGCGTCGGCCAGCAGCGCTGCCGGAAATGAAAACTGTTGCATGACCTTTCGCACGTCGCTCATGTCACGCGGCCGGTCATCGCTCAGAGCCAATACCTCCACGCCTTGATCGTGATATCGCCGGTAGAACGCGTTCAGAATCGGCATCTCCTCACGGCATGGCGCGCACCACGTCGCCCAGACATCGACCACCACCACGTGGCCATGCTGATCCGCGAGATTGAATTGCTGTCCATCGAGTTCGTTCACGATCAGGGCCGGCGCCGGCTTGCCCACCTCGGGCGCTGCGTAGGCGGATGCGCAACCCAGCGCCGCCAGAATAACCAGTGCCACACGTGCGATGTTGCGCATGACCAACCTCCGCTTCAGAACGAATACGCCATGATCAGCTTGTAGGCGCGCGGCGCCACCAGTTGATTGCCGTGCGTATTCTGGTAAACCGGCACTTCGATATCGGCATAGATGCGGAAATTCCCGGTGTCATACTCGATGCCGGGTGCAAGCAGCAGGCGCTGGTAGCCGCTGTTGGCGGGATCGGCGTTGCTGCCGCTGTCGTGGAGCCGGTCGGAAACAATCAATTGCAGCACCGGCGCGACCTGGCTGGTGGCGCCGAACGTCCAGCCGTTGTAGTAAACGCCCGCCGCCGCATCGAGTTCGTCGCCCGGGCGATAGCCGTCGCGCGTGGCGACCGCGCGTTCCCACTGACCCTGTGCGAACCAGTTCCAGGTGCCGTCCGTGCCCAGCATGGATTGGTGATACGCACCGAGGATGATGTCGGTGCTGCCGGTGCCGATCGCAGTGTCGCGATCGAAGTTCGGGTAGGTGTAATCGCCGGTCGGCAGCTTGACGCCGAACATGAGCCCGCTCGACATGTCATCGGACAAACCGGTGTACATGCCCAGCACGCGAATGTCGCCCAGCGCATCGTGATGAAATCCGCCGATGCTGCCGTTGCCAAGTTCGGTCACGAACAGCCGGTTCCAGTACGGGACCTGCACCGAGATGCCCCAGTCCCGGTTGAACATGTACCGGCCGCCGACCGTATAAAAGCTGCTGCGAATGTTCCGGTCTTCGTTCTGCGAAGCCGGTGCCGACGACGTCCCGTTCCAGTTCTCGGTCTGATTGAGAAAATCGTATTCGAGATAGACATTGCCACCGGAGTCGCTGGGGAAGAGCGAGCTGGTTCCGACGCTGAACACGCCGCAGCCGCATGCGCAGGCGAACGCCGCCGCAGGCAGGAATCCGGCCGAAAAGGCGAGCAAACACAGCCAGAACCGGCGTTTCATGCGATTTTCTCCAGCAATGAGGAATTCTTTATCTTCGTATCACCACCCGGCTCGGCGATGATGGATAATTTTACGTTGAGCGGTGTGCCGGCCGGAACCCGCGGACCTGCGTCAAATTGACGCAGCTCTCCGGTGCCCCGGGCCACCCTGCCGGTCATACCTGATTTGAGGAGATCGTGAGTCATGCGTCTCGAATTCGCCGCATCGCCGCGCACGTTTTTGCAAACGATCCTGTTCCTGAGGGTGGCGGCCGTCGTCGGCGAAGCGGTGACGATCTTCGTTGTTTACAGCTGGTTGCAGGTGATACTGCCACTTGTTCCCATGGCGGCCACGGTTGCCGCACTGGCGGTGCTCGCCGCGTTGGGCGCAGCGAGATTGCGCATCGCCTGGCCGGTTACGCATATGGAAGTGACGCTGCAGTTGTTCATTGACATCGCCGCACTCACCATCCTGCTGTATTGCAGCGGCGGCACCACCAATCCCTTTGCGCCGCTGTATCTGATTCCCGTGGCGCTTGCAGCGGTCGGGTTGGACGTAGCGTATGTCCTTGCAGTGACGGCCGTCTGTCTCGGTTGCTATCTCTGGTTGATGCGGCACTTCGTCCCGCTCGACTTTGTTGACGAAACCGTGAAAGGCGCCTTCAGCCTGCACGTCATTGGCATGGCTGTGAACTTTGTCTTCAGCGCGGCACTGCTTGCGGTCGCGGTTACCGCACTGTCACAGAAGGCGCGGCGCCGCGAACGGGAAATTGCAGGAATGCGCGAAGAGACCTTGCGCAGGGACCACGTGAACGCAATGGGGATGCTGGCGGCAAGTGCGGCACACGAACTCAGCACGCCGCTGTTCTCGATTTCGCTTCTGGTTTCGGAACTCAGATCCGCAAAGCACACCGATCGCCAGTTCACCGAAGATCTGGATCTGCTGGCAAGGCAGGTACAGGTCTGCAAAGACAAACTCACGACGCTGCTGGAAGCGGCCGGCCAGCCGCGCAGCGCCGCGTTGCATGTGGTGACGCTGCAAGATGTGCTACGCAAAACACTCGACGACTGGCGCGTGGTGCGGCCGGAGGTTCAGCTTGAAGTGGACTGGCAGGGCTGCACCGGCAGCCCGCTGCTGCAGATTGACGAAGGGTTCAATCACGCATTGACCAGCCTGTTGAACAATGCGGCAGATGCCAGCATCACAGCGGGCTCCAATCGAGTGGCCGTTTCAATTGCGACCACCGACCGTGGCGTCCGCATCTGCATTGACGACGAGGGACAGGGCTTGAGCGAAAGTGCGCAGCAACGCGCGGGTAAAACGGTGTTCAGCACCAAAACGCACGGTTCGGGTCTGGGCCTGGTACTCTCGCATGCCAACCTCGACAGGCTGGGTGGAGAGTTGACGCTGGTGAAACGCCCGGAAGGCGGCACCCGAACGGTGCTTGAGATGCCTGCCGAGCCGCAACCCACGAGGAAATAAGGCGTGTCCGCACAGCTTGCAGCCGGCAGTCGCGTGCTGATCGTCGAAGACGATCCGGTCGTCGCGTCATTGCTCGCGCGGGCCTTGCGCGCACGTCACTATCAGGTCGAAGTCGCCGCATCCGGGCAGCGCGCCCTGGAACTGGCCGCCGAGTGGCGTCCGCGGGCGGTCATACTTGATCTCAAGCTCGGTGACGAATCCGGAATGGACCTCATACCGGTGCTGGTGCGCGAACTCGAGGGCACCCGCATTGTCGTACTGACCGGTTACGCAAGCATCGCCACCGCAGTGTACGCAATCAAGCTGGGCGCAAGCGACTATCTCGCAAAGCCGGTTGAAATTGACGAACTTCTCGCGGTTCTCACCGGTGAGCGTTCCGCAACAGAACAGGCATTGCCTGCGGATGCGCCGTCGTTGCGACGCCTGGAGTGGGAACACATCCAGCGCGTGCTGACGGAGCACGACGGTAATATTTCCGAAACCGCACGGGTACTCGGCATCCAGCGTCGTACATTGCAGCGGAAACTCGCCAAGCGACCCGTCAAGAAGTAATCAGCATATTCACAAGGAGCGCCATCATGCAGCAACGCAAACTCGGCAACAGCGGATTGGAAGTCTCGGCGCTCGGCCTGGGCTGCATGGGCATGAGCTATGCCTACGGCACCACGCCGGACAAGCGGGAAATGATCAAGCTGCTGCACCAGGCCGTCGAGCGTGGAGTAACGTTCTTCGACACCGCCGAAGCCTACGGTCCGTTCGCCAACGAGGAACTGCTGGGCGAAGCGTTCGCGGCCATGCGCGACAAAGTGGTCATCGCCACCAAGTTCGGCTTCAAGAACGGCGTTGCCAACTCCGGACTGGACAGCCGCCCGGAACACATCAGGGACGTTGCCGACGCATCGCTCAAACGGCTCAAGACCGATTACATTGATCTCTTCTATCAGCACCGCATGGATCCGAATGTCCCCATCGAAGACGTGGCGGGCGCGATCAAGGAATTGATTCAGGCCGGCAAAGTCCGCCACTTCGGCATGTCGGAGGCCGGCGTCGAGGCGATCCGGCGCGCGCACGCGGTACAACCCGTCACCGCGCTGCAAAGTGAATATTCTCTGTGGTGGCGCGAACCGGAACAGACGGTGCTGCCGGTGGTGGAAGAACTGGGCATCGGCTTTGTGCCGTTCAGTCCGCTGGGCCGCGGCTTTCTCACCGGTGCGATCAATGCCAGCACCCGGTTCGACAGCAACGATTTCCGCAACAGGCTGCCGCGCTTCACCGCGGAAGCACGGCAGGCTAATCAGGCGATGGTTGATCTGTTGCAGAAAATCGCATCGCAAAAGCGCGCGACGCCGGCGCAAATCGCACTCACCTGGCTGCTCGCACAGAAACCCTGGATTGTGCCGATTCCCGGCACCACCAAACTGACACGGCTCGAAGAAAATCTCGGCGCCGCCGATATCAGACTGACCGCCGCCGATCTGGCGGAAATTGACAGCGCGGCAGCAAAAATCACCGTGCAGGGTGCGCGTTATCCCGAGCAACTGCAAAAGACGGTGAATCGCTGAACAACGCATTTCCAAATAACAGGGACCAAGGCATGGCAGAAGACGTTAAAACAAAATCGGACCGGCCCGTTTGTGTGGTACTCGGCGTTGGTCCGGGAAACGGCGCCGCGATTGCACGTCGTTTCGCGGTGGACGGTTATCAGGTCGCATTGCTGGCGCGTACCAGAACGTTCACGGAGGCGCTGGCACGCGAGCTTGAACACGCGCGCGCGTATGCGTGCGATGCAGCGGACCCGGATGCCATCAAAACTGTGTTTGC
>DASSOA010000152.1:0-12458 GCA_035701115.1 Gammaproteobacteria bacterium | reverse complement strand
ATTGCTGCCGGCGGTCGCGCCATACAGCGGATTGCCAACTGCGGCGAGCACACTGACGCCCGGCGCAGTGAGATCCGGTTTCACCAGATTGTCGAAGTCGGTCCCGGTCGGTCCGCGCGAACTGAAATCGGCGATCTGATCCGCCTGCGAGGGATCGCTGGTCAACGTGGTGCCGGTAAGCTGCGCCTGCGCGGCGCTCGCCGTGCCCTTGTCGCTGAGCGTCGTGGCGTTGGTCAGCCACGCTTCGAGATTCAGGCCATCGGCATTCGAGATCATGGTGCCGGGGATTTCGTAGGCTTCGGAAATCAGCGCATTGCCCGATTGCGACACGATGATGATGCCGGCGGCGCCGCCCTGCTTGACGTTATCGGCCTTGTCCACGAGTGCGATATCACCACGATCACAGACGACAATCTTGCCTGTGAACGTGCCGGCCGGGAACGGATACAGACATTCGGCCGCCGCCTGGTGGGCGGTGAATGACGCCGGGTTCGCATAGTTTTGCTGTGATAACGGATAGGTGTCGCTTGTGGTAAACGTCCCGGGATACGGGGCGTAATCGTAGCTGCCGTCGCCGGCATACACGATGGCGGTCAACGCCAGTGGACCGGTCTCGCCTTCACCGGTAATCGTGGTGGGCACACTGGCAAGTGTGGTGCTGTCGCCACCGGCAAATCCCGCCACATTGTTGTTACCGAACGCGCCGTCGTGGGTGCTCGCGGCGGTGCTCGCTACCCACGGACTGACGTGTTCCACCGGATACAATTGCGTCGGATCGCCAAGATTGGTGTTGCCCGGCCCGCCGTTGCCGCCGGATGCGGACACATAGATTCCGGTCTGCACCGCCGACAGAAACGCCAGTTCGACCGGATCATTGTATGGATCGCTGCCGCCACCGATCGAATAGTTGAGCACCATGCCCTTGAAACCCGTCGGATCGGCGGTCTTGATGGTGGCGTAATCCTTGATGGCCTGATCCACCGCCGCCACGCTGGTATCGGAACCGCACAGATCAGTCGGATCGCAGACATCGTACGCAATGATGTTTGCATGCGGCGCCACACCGGAAATCGGCACGGTGATGCCGAGGCTGCTGAGATTCACGTCTACGAAGTTGCCGGCCATGGTGCTGGCCGTATGCGACCCGTGACCTTCGGAATCTTCCGGCGAATGCGGATCGTTGCCGGTGCTGATGGTGTAGGTGTAGGCGCCGATCAATTTGTCATTGCAAAAACCGGATTGATACGCCTGTGGATAGGTACTGCTGCTGCCGCTGACCAGCGTGCCGTCGGTAGCGTTGTTCGCATCGCACACGCCGAGATACTTGCCGCTGCCGAGCGGATCGGTCGTAATGTAGGCGTCCTTCGGACCGGTCGCGGCAAACGATGAATTTTGTGCATTGATGCCGGTATCCACGTCCGCGACAACGATGCCTTCGCCTTCGTTGTCGAGATTATTGAAACTCGTGTCGGTCCAGACCGATGGCGCGCCGATCCAGGAACGGCTGTAGAACGTATCGGCGGCACTCGCGGGAATTCCCGTTGAAGATGACTCAGGACGGTAATATCGCACTGGCGTGACGGCAATGACATTCGACAGACGACGAAGTTTTGCCGCTTCAACCCGGCTCAGGCTCAGCGACATGCCGTTGATTGCGTAGTGATACTGGAAATGTGGTGTCAGCGCGCGGCCCAGCGACTGGTCGGCCTGTTGCAGAAATTTTCCGTGCTCGGCATCGAGATAACCGACATACGCGCGCACTTCCGCGCTGTGCGTATCGAACCGCCGGGTGCCGGTCACCTCCGGACTGGTCGCCTTCAGTCCCGCGATACCGCCGGTATAGAGCGGCACCGGCTCGTCCCGGAAGCGCACGATGTAGCGAGCCGTTCCATTATTGGCCACTGCACCTGATGCGGACGCGCCCGAGACACGATGCGCTGTCATCGGTCGCACAATGGCCCCGGAACCGGCGCCTCTCGAAGCGCTCTGCGCCGCCACGACACCCAGACACGACACCGTGGCGACTGCCGCCGCCAGAAACCAAAGACGCATAAATAATCCCCAATGTATGGATCTGAAGAGGCCGACGACCGGGAAACGGACGGGAGTATCGCGCTACTAGATAGCTAGTACAAGACGTGGAAAACCTATTTCAATCAAATTTCGGTCGGGGCCAGACGGCTCAAGGGCCGGGTGAGCTGTCTGATGATCTGGCAAAGAATAAAACCGCTTGCGTCAGTCGCCGACGCGCAAAATCTTGAGACTGTTGGTGCCACCTGCGACGCCGCTGAATTCGCCTTTGGTACAGATCACGATGTCCCCATCCTGCACCTTGCCCTGGCGCCGGAGTTCGTCCGCTGCATCTTTCAGCACGTGATCCGGATTGGTGTGCATGACGTCGAAGGCGACCGGATACACGCCGCGATACAGCGTGACGCGCCGGCGCGTGGTCTCATGGCGTGTCATGGCGAAAATCGGAATGCCGGAACGGATGCGTGACATCCACAACGCGGTGGAACCGGATTCGGTGAGTGCAATGATGGCTTTCACATGAAGATGATTGGCGGTGTACATGGTGGCCATGGCAATGGCTTCGTCCACCTTGCTGAAATTCTGGTCCATGCGGTGTCGCGAACGCTGTGTCATGCGCTGCCGCTCGGCGCCTTCGCACACCCGCGACATCGCTTCGACCGCCTTGATGGGATACTTGCCGGTCGCGGTTTCCGCCGACAGCATGACCGCGTCGGTACCGTCCATGACCGCGTTGGCGACATCGAGCACTTCCGCGCGGGTCGGTACCGGACTGTGGACCATGGATTCCATCATCTGCGTCGCGGTAATCACCACGCGATTGAGTTCGCGGGCGCGATGAATAATGTGTTTCTGGATACCGGGCAGTTCCGCATCGCCGATTTCGACCGCGAGATCGCCGCGCGCGATCATCACCGCATCGCATGCCTCGATGATTGCATCGAGATTCTGGATCGCTTCGGCCCGCTCGACTTTAGCCACCATGCAGGCTGTGCCGCCGGCCATCCGCAGCAATTCGCGGGCACGCGCAATGTCGGCTGCATCGCGCGGAAACGAAACCGCGAGGTAATCCACTTCGAGTTCCGCGGCGAGTTCGATGTCGCGCAGATCCTTGTCGGTGAGCGCGGCGGCCGACAGTCCGCCGCCCTGCCGGTTGATGCCTTTGTGGTCGGACAGCTCGCCGCCGATTTCCACCCGGCATTCGACGCGCGCCCCTTTCACCGCGTCAACACGCAAGGTGATTTCGCCGTCACCCAGCACCAGCACGTCACCGGCTTTCACATCGTTGGGAAGTGCCTTGTAGGTCAGGCCGACAGACTCTTCGCTGCCGGCATCATCCGGCAGTCCGGCATCCAGCACGAATTGCTGACCGTCCTTGAGGGTGATGCGGCCGTTGCGGAACTTCTCGATGCGGATCTTCGGACCCTGCAGATCGCCGAGGATACCGACATCGCGCCCCGCCGCCGCCGCAGCGTCACGCAACAGTTTGATGCGACGCCTGTGATCGGCCGGTTCGCCATGGGAAAAATTAAGGCGCGCGACATCGAGCCCCGCACGCACGATCGCCGTGATGACTTCCGGACTGTCAGTGGCGGGTCCGAGCGTGGCGACGATTTTTGTTCTGCGTGACATTGATTGGATTATGCGCCTGTGCGAAACCGAACACCAAACGGCATCGGCCACCCGTCATGCCTGCTTGCGCTTCTCCTGCGCCGCCGCACGCTGCTCCAGTATCGCCACGGCCGGAAGTTTTTTGCCTTCCAGAAATTCCAGGAATGCGCCACCGCCGGTGGATACATAGGAAATCCGGTCCGAGACACCGAATTTGTCCAGCGCCGCCAGTGTATCGCCGCCGCCCGCGATGGAGAATGCCGGACTCTCCGCAATCGCCTGCGCCAGCACCCGGGTGCCTTCGCCGAACTGTTCGAATTCGAACACACCGACCGGTCCGTTCCAGACGATGGTGCCGGCGCCTTTCAATATCTGTGCGTAACTTTCCGCGGTATCCGGGCCGATATCAAGGATCATCTCATCGGCACCGACTTCATTGACCGCGCGCACGTCCGCTTCAGCGTTGGCTGAAAATTCGTTCGCCACCACCACGTCGCTCGGCACCGGAATCTCCGCACCGCGTGCCTTGGCGGCTTCGGTCAGGCGTTTGGCTTCCGGCACGAGATCGGCCTCATACAGGGATTTGCCGACCTTGTGTCCCGCCGCCGCGATGAACGTATTGGCGATGCCGCCGCCGACGATCAGCCGGTCGACTACTTTGGTCAGCGATTCCAGCACGGTGAGTTTGGTGGACACCTTGGAACCGGCGACGATCGCGACCAGCGGACGGGCAGGATGTTCGAGCGCGCGACCCAGCGCTTCGAGCTCACCGGCGAGCAACGGACCCGCGCAGGCGATCGGCGCAAAACGCGCCACGCCATGCGTGGACGCTTCGGCGCGATGCGCGGTGCCGAACGCATCCATCACGTAAACATCGCAGAGCGCCGCCATCTTCCGCGCCAGCGCCTCGTCGTCTTTCTTTTCGCCCTTCAGGAACCGCACGTTCTCGCACAACACCGCTTCGCCCGGCGCCACGTCGATGCCATCAATCCAGTCCTTGACGAGTGGCACCTTGACGCCCAGCAGTTCGGTCAAACGTTCGGCGACCGGCACCAGCGACAGCGCCGGATCGGGCTCCCCTTCCTTGGGACGACCGAGATGCGACACGAGCATGACGCGCGCGCCGGCTTGCATGGCCGCCTGAATGGTCGGCAACGAAGCGCGGATTCGCGCATCGCTGGTGATATTCCCCGCTTCGTCGAGCGGCACATTCAGATCTTCGCGGATCAACACCCGTTTCCCCTTCAGGTCGAGATCCGTCATCTTGATAATCGTCACGGCCATCACCTCAATTCCTTCAGGTGCAACATTACCTGATCAATATTGCAGATCGCTTACTTGGCGTGCATCAGCGCAAGCGTGGTATCCAGCATGCGGTTGCTGAAGCCCCACTCGTTGTCGTACCAGGAGCAGACCTTGACCAGCCGGCCCATGACCTTGGTCAGCGTCGCATCATAAGTACTGGACGCCGGATCGTGATTGAAATCCACCGACACCAGCGGCTGGTCGTTGTAGTTGAGCACGCCCTTGAGCGCGCCCTGCGATGCATCCTTCATCAGCTTGTGAATTTCGTCCTTGCTGGTGTCGCGCGCCGCGATAAACGACAGATCCACGATCGAAACGTTGATCGTCGGGACACGAATCGAAAACCCGTCCAGCTTGCCGGCGAGTTCGGGAATCACCAGACCGATCGCGGCGGCCGCGCCGGTCTTGGTCGGAATCATGGAATGCGTGGCCGAGCGCGCGCGGCGCAGATCCTTGTGATACACATCTGTCAGGACCTGATCGTTGGTATAGGCGTGCACCGTGTTCATCAGGCCGCCGACGATGCCGATGTTTTCATGCAGTACCTTGACCAGCGGCGCCAGGCAGTTGGTGGTGCAGGATGCGTTCGAGATCACGGTGTCGGAAGCTTTGAGCGTCTGGTGATTCACGCCATAAACGACGGTGGCGTCCACATCCTCGCCACCGGGCGCGGAAATCACGACTTTCTTCGCGCCGCCGGCCAGATGCGCCGACGCTTTGGCCTTACTGGTAAACAGCCCCGTGCATTCCAGTACCACGTCGGCACCCACGCTGCCCCAGCCGATTTTGGCCGGATCGCGCTCGGCGAACACACGGATGCGATCGCCGTTGACAATCATGTAATCGCCGTCAACCTGCACCTCGCCCGGGAATTTACCGTGGGCGGTGTCGTAACGCGTCAGGTGTGCATTGGTATTGGCGTCGCCGAGATCGTTAATGGCGACAATCTGGATTTCCCTGTTGCGCTTGCCTTCATACAAGGCGCGCAGCACGTTGCGTCCGATTCGACCATAACCATTGATGCCAACCTTGATCGCCATTGTCGCCACTCCTTACTAACTAGCGTTAACTCGTATATTGCAAACGGTGCATGCGAGCTTACGCCTCGCTCATCACCGCATGTTTCTTCACCAGCGATTTCACTGTCTGCATCACGTTATCGACAGTGAAACCGAAAAACTCAAACAGATCCTTCGCCGGGGCGGATTCGCCGTAGCGGTCAATGCCGATGATGCGGCCGCGCTCGCCCACATAGCGGTGCCAGCAGGCGGTAACACCCGCCTCAACCGCCACGCGCGACATGACGCGCTTCGGCAGAACATATTCATGCCAGTCGCGATCCTGGGCATCGAACACGCTGGTACAGGGCATCGAAACAACGCGCACCGCCAGCTCCTCCTCCGCCAGTCGCTTCGCCGCTGCAACCGCCAGCGCCACTTCCGACCCGGTGGCGATGATGATGGCGTCGGGCTCGCCATCGGTGTCGAGCAGGATGTAACCGCCGCGGCGGATATCGCGCATCTGTGCCGTGGTGCGAACCTGATGCGGCAGGTTCTGGCGTGACAGCGCGAATGCGGTCGGACCGTGACGCCGCTCGATGGCCGCCTGCCAGGCAACCGCAGTCTCGACATCGTCGCAGGGCCGCCACAGTTCCATGCCCGGCATCACACGCAGACTGGCGAGGTGTTCGACCGACTGGTGCGTCGGTCCGTCTTCGCCGAGGCCGATGGAATCGTGCGTGTAAACAAACACACTGCCGACCTTCATGAGCGCGGCCATGCGCAATGCATTGCGTGCGTAATCCGAAAACGTCAGAAAAGTTCCGGCGTAGGGGATAAGACCACCGTGCAGGGCGATGCCGTTCATGACGGCGGACATGCCGAATTCGCGTACACCATAGAACAGGTAATTGCCGCCGAAATCCTGCCGGCTGATTCCACGCGAGCCTTTCCACCAGGTATTGTTGGAGCCGGTGAGGTCGGCCGATCCGCCGATCAATTCCGGCAGCATCGGTGCGAGGCCGTTGAGCGCGAGCTCTGATGCCTTGCGGGTGGCAATGTCTGCGCCCTGCGCCGAAACGGATTTTACAAACTGCTCCGCGTGCGCAGCCCAGTCTTGCGGCAGTGCGCCGCCGATCCGGCGGGTGAATTCGGCAGCCAGTTCCGGATACGCCTTCTGATAGCCGGCAAACAGTTTGTTCCAATTGTCTTCGAAAGCTTTGCCACGCGAACGCGCATCCCACCCGGCGTAATAGTCAGCGGGAATGTCGAACGGTCCGAATTTCCAACCCAGCTGCTTGCGTGCCAGCGCCACCTCTTCGGTGCCGAGCGCCGAACCGTGGCATGCTTCGGTGCCCTGCTTGTTCGGCGCACCGAATCCGATGACGGTCTTGCAGCAGATCAGCACCGGTCTGTCGGTGATGGTGCGCGCCTGCTCAATCGCCTGTTTGATCGCGGCCGAATCGTGCCCGTCCACCGCTGGAATCACGTGCCAGCCATAGGCTTCAAAGCGCTTCGGCGTATCGTCGGTAAACCAGCCGCGCACTTCGCCGTCGATGGAAATCCCGTTGTCGTCGTAGAACGCGATCAGCTTGTTGAGGCCGAGCGTGCCGGCCAGCGAACACGCTTCATGAGAGATGCCTTCCATGAGACAGCCGTCGCCCATGAATACATAGGTGTAATGATCGATGAGCTTGAAACCGGGGCGATTGAACTGCGTCGCCAGCACCTTTTCGGCGATCGCCATTCCGACCGCGTTGGCCAGCCCCTGACCCAGCGGACCGGTGGTGGTTTCCACACCCGGGGTCAGTCCGTATTCCG
Source organism: Gammaproteobacteria bacterium (assembly GCA_035701115.1). Taxonomy (GTDB): domain Bacteria; phylum Pseudomonadota; class Gammaproteobacteria; order Natronospirales; family REEB76; genus DASSKW01. The sequence continues at coordinate 4,692 of DASSOA010000152.1, read as the reverse complement.
GATGCCCCGGCGTTTTGGAGTGCAACTGCCGGAAGCGCTGCAACTCGCTCATCGGCAGGTCATAGCCGGTCAGATGCAGCAAGGCATAAAGCAGCATCGAGCCGTGCCCGTTCGACAGCACGAAGCGGTCGCGATCCGCCCATTTCGGATTGGCCGGATTGTGTTTCAGGTAGTCGTTCCAGAGCACTTCGGCGATATCGGCCATGCCCATCGGGGCTCCGGGATGCCCGGAGTTGGCCTTCTGGACCGCGTCCATGGCAAGCGCGCGGATGGCATTGGCGAGTTCGCGACGGGAAGGCATGGGTAACTCCGCGGAAAGGGCGCGTATTTTCGCCGATTAGCCCCGTCGGAACAACCCGCGGGTCCGCTGCCGGTGCCGGGATAACCGCCGGAAAATCATGCAGTTATAAAGAACCGGACCCCGGAAACCAGGCTCCGGCGGAAAGGAATTTTTTGCTGTCCGGGTTAAGATGCCGGCCCACTTTATTAACTAGCCGACCGGAATCGTTCCGACCATGACCGCCGCTTACAGCCAGACCTTCAACATCCGCTGGGCCGACCTCGACCCCAATGGCCATATGCGCCACACCGCCTACATGGATTATGCCGCGCAGGCGCGCGTCGGTTTTCTCGCCGAGGCCGGATTCACCATGGAAAAATTTCACGCGCTGCACATCGGCCCGGTGCTGTTCAAGGAAGAAACCCAGTATCTGCGCGAAGTGCGCGCCAACGAACGTATTACCGTCACGACGGAACTGGCCGGTCTGTCCGCCAACGGCAAACACTGGCGGATCCGGCACCGCATCTTCAATCAGGATAATGAACTCGCCTGCGTCGTAAACGTGCAGGGCGCCTGGCTGGATCTCGCGGCGCGCAAGGTCGTCCCCGCGCCGGCGGAATTGCGCCAGGCAATGCAACAGGCGCCGCGCACCGATGATTACAGCGAGATCACTCCGCGGAAGGATGCCTGACGGCAGGCCAGGCACAGCGATCCGGTTCAACTGCGCGGTCGCGAACCAGATTGAAATTCATCGTGTGCGAATCGCGCATCAAAGCCTTTGGTGGACGGCAATCGCACGAACCGGTCGAACCGAACTGGTGCGCTGGCCGGGCAGTCATACATCCGCTGGCAACCCGCCGCACGCATCCGGAAACATTTTGTTACAGGAAAGAATGCGCGGAATCAATTTGTCGCGGCTAGACTATTCATCATGAAGGAACGTCCCGCCCGGATACTTATCGTTGACGACGACACGCGCACGCTGGCATTGCTGGAGCGCTATCTTTCCGATCAGGGTTTCACCGTCCATACCATGAGCAACGGCAAGCGGCTCGAACACATTCTCAACGAACGCCATATTGATCTGGTGGTGCTCGACCTGATGCTGCCAGGTGAGGACGGACTCTCGATCTGCCGTCGCCTGCGCGGCACCGGCGTCGACGTGCCGATCATCATGCTGACCGCAAAGGGCGACGAAGTGGATCGCATCGTCGGACTGGAAATCGGTGCCGACGACTACGTTCCGAAGCCCTTCAACCCGCGCGAACTGGTGGCACGCATCAACGCGGTGCTGCGCCGCCGCAACGGCGCCGGCGCGCCGGGTGCGCCTGCCCAGCACGAAGGGGTGATCCGGTTCGGCGACTTTGAGCTGAATCTCGCCACGCGCGCGCTGAAACGGGCGAATCAGGATCTGCCGCTCACCACGGGCGAATTCGCGGTGCTTGAAGCGCTCGCCACGCATCCGCGCGTGCCGTTGTCACGCGAGCGGCTAATGGAACTCGCGCGCGGCCGTGAGTATGGCGCCTACGACCGCAGCATGGACGTGCAGATTTCGCGCCTGCGCCGCATCGTTGAAGCGGAACCGTCCAGTCCGCGCTATATCCAGACGGTGTGGGGCTTCGGCTACGTTTTCGTTCCCGAGGATGCCGCGACATGAAGCTGTTCCCGCGCACCTTGCTGGGGCGTGCCGCATTGATGATCGCGCTGCTGATCATCCTGAGTCAGGTCGCGTGGCTTGCAATTCTGCGTATTCACTTTCTTGATCCGGCCAGGGATATTTTCACCAATGAGATCAGCCGCACCATCTCCATGGCACAGGCCACGCTTCGCGCGCTGCCAAACGACGAGGAACCGGGATTTCTGGACCGGCTGGCGGTGCCAAACCGGTTCCGGATCGCGTCCGCCGCCATGCCGCATCCCCCGCTGTTTCCAGTCAGGAGCCCATTGCTGATCAGACTGCAAAGCCGTTTGCAGCGACTCTACGGACCGCGTCTGGTCATAGCGCACGATCCGATGAGCGACAGTCTCTGGATCCGCTTTCCAGTGGACGCCGATAATTACTGGCTGATCATGCCGCGGGGCATCCGGGTACCTCCACCACCGCTGTCCTATGATTTTGTCCTGTGGATTATTCTCGGGCTCGCCATTTCGGCGGGCGGCGCCTACCTCGTCCTGTTCGGTCTTAACCGGCAATTGCGCGACGTCATCAACGCGGCGCGCGCCGTCGGTCGCGGCGACATCCCGAAACCGTTAAAAGAATCCGGACCGGAAGAGATCCGCGACTTGCGCCGCGGCTTCAATCAGATGACGGAAGGTCTGAAACGGCTCGATGCCGAACGCCGCCTGATGCTGGCCGGCATCTCGCACGATCTGCGCACACCTCTGACACGTATGCGAATCGGCGTGGAATTGCTGGGCAGTCACAGCGACCCGCAACTGTGCAAGGGCATGATTCACGACATCGAGGACATGGACAGCATTCTGATGCAGTTCCTCGACTACGCGCGTGACGGCAGCGAGGAACAACCGGCGAACGCCGATCTCAACGAAATCGTACGCGACATCTGTCTGCGGTATCAGGCGGCGGGCAACGACATCCGCATGCAGTGCGGCAGTTTGCCTGCGTTCCGATTTCGCAAACTGGCGATCCGCCGGCTGCTCACCAATCTTGTTGATAATGCGGTGCGCTACGGCGGTGGTGGAGTCGAAGTGGCCACTGCCCGCGGTGACTCGATGGTGACTTGCGAAGTCCGCGACCGCGGCCCGGGTATCCGCAGCGTGACCCCCGAATCGCTCATCAAGCCATTTGCACGCGAAGATTCATCCCGCGGCGATCAGCGCGGCGCCGGACTGGGCCTTGCGATTGCCGATCGCATTATCCGCATTCACGGCGGCCGGATGCAGATTAGCAATCGGGAAGACGGTGGCTTGAATGTACGGGTGGAACTGCCGGTGTCCGCCTAGGTGGCCGGCCACAGGCGAATCAAACCGGTTTCATTTCTTCCCTGAAACCGCGAAAGCGCCTCGTGCCAGCAGCGGGCGCAGCTCGGCATCGGGCAAGGGTTTACTGAAGAAGTAGCCCTGCACTACCGGACAGTTCATCTGCCGGAGCAGATTGAACTGCTCCTGTGTCTCGACCCCTTCCGCCACCGTAATCAGGTCAAGTGAACGCGCAAGCGAGACAATCGTGGAAATGATCTGCAGATCGTCACTGTCAGTCGCAATGCCTTTTACAAACGAACGGTCAATCTTCAGGATATCCACCGGCAATCTCGCCAGATAACTCAGCGACGAATAGCCGGTACCGAAATCGTCAATGGAAATGGCCATGCCGGCCTCACGCAGCTCATTCAGCTTGCGAATGCTGGATTCGATATCCAGCATCAACATGCTTTCCGTGATCTCGATGTCAATTCCACTGCCCGTCGAGCCTGGGTGACTGGTGCCCACCTGATCCAGAAACCAGGTCACGAAATCGTCGCGATTGAGTTCCGGCGAAGTCACATTCACGGCAACGTGCGGCGGTTCGAGCCCGGCCTCGCGCCAGCGTTCACGATCCTTGAGGGCCTGCCGGACCACCCAGCGGTCCACGTCAACGATCATGCCGCTCTGCTCAAGTACCGGTATGAATTGCATCGGAGAAATCATGCCGACTTCGGGGTCATGCCAGCGAATCAGCGCCTCCACGCCGAGTATTCTGCCATCCGACACCCGCACCTTGGGCTGGTAGTGCAGCAGGAACTGTTCCTCCTCAATCGCCCTGCGCAATCTTGATTCAAGCGAGATACGCGCGCTGGCGCGACTCATGATCTGCGCGGTATACAAGACAAGATGCGCTTTCTGGGACTTGGCTATATTGAGCGCCGCCTCGGCAGTCTGGATCAGTTCGCTGCTTTCAGCGGCATCACGCGGGTACAGCGTCGCCCCGCCACGCGCTGACACATGCAGGACCTGCCCGTCAATCTCGAACGGCTTGCCGAAAATCACCTGTTCGCGCCTGGCAACCAGCGTCGCGATATCGGGCTGATCCTCATCGGTTACGATGTAGCAGCCAAATTTACCGCTGCCGAAATGCGCCGTGACCGGTTCCAGGTTGCTTTGCTTCCTCACCCGTTGCGCAATTTCCTGCAGCACTCTGTCACCGACATATCTCCCGAATGAATTGTTGATATCGGTAAGTTTCTCGACATCCCACAGCACCACAATCACCTTCTCGCCGCGCTCGCCGCTGACGTTGAGGACCTGTGCCAGGCGCTCACTGAACAGACTCGGATTGGCCAGTTTGGTCAGGGAATCGAAGAAAGCAAGATGGTGCAGCTGTGCTTCGCTCTCGAAATGCTCCAGGGCGTAACAGATGTCGCCCACAATATTGTGGATGATCTCCATCTCATCGCCACGAAAACTGTTTGGCT
>DASSOA010000151.1:0-6077 GCA_035701115.1 Gammaproteobacteria bacterium | reverse complement strand
GGGATCTCGTTTACCGGTTCGCGGGCGAAGATTATGACTTCGGACCCTGGTGGCCCAACTGGTTCTACGAGTACCGCAAGGATTTTGTGGCCTATTGGCTGTTGATGGTCGGCCTGCTGGCGTTCCGTTTCTATGGTCTGTGGATGGACTCGCGCCGGTCTTCTGAAGCTACCGCGAATGTTGCATCGCAGTTCGATGCGGCCGGCGACACGGCACCGGCTGACGACCCACTCGAGCGCCTGGTGGTGCGCAAACTCAACCGCGAGTTCATCCTTGCCATTGCCGACATTGACCGCATCGAAGCGGATGGCAATTACGTCAGCATCTACGTGAAAGGCGACGTCTATCCTCTGCGCGAGTCGCTGGTCACGCTGGAACGCAAGCTCGACCAGAAGCGCTTTGCCCGCGTGCATCGCGGTCATATCGTCAACATCGACCGGATCCGTGAGATCCAGCCCTGGGACCACGGCGATTACCGCATCGTGCTCAAGGACGGCAGTTTCGTGAACTTCAGCCGCCGCTATCGCAGCCGCCTCGCTCATCTCTTCCACTGAGACCCGTCGCGTCGGACTTCAAGCCGCTCGTCCCGGAATAGCGCCGTTCGTCCCAATCCCGGTGGCAGCGCCCGCCCGCCGCGCCTAAAGTGACAGCCATCGTCAAGCGGGAGCATACCGATGAACAGGACAGTGTTTGCGATGGTGACAGCGGTGGCGCTGTTTGCGACCGGGGCTGCCGGGGCGGCGGAGACCGGGAGCTGGTCCGCCTATGGCGGTGATCCGGGTGGCACACGTTATTCAACGCTCACCCAGATCACGCCTGCCAACGTCAAGGACCTGCGGGTGGCCTGGATTTTCCGTACCGGCGAACTGGGCCGCGGCGTGAAGGACTGGCCGCGCTCGGCATTTGAAGCAACCCCCATCCTGTATGACGGCGTACTGTATCTCACGACGCCCGGCACCAACGTCATTGCGGTGGACGCGGCAACCGGCAAGCTGCGCTGGCGCTATGACACGCATACCGACGACAACGTGCATTATTCCGACGGCGTGTCCCGTGGCGTATCACTTTGGGTGGATGCTGCATCGGCGCCGGATGCCGTCTGTCACGCGCGCATTTTTGCACCGACCCTGGACAGCCGGTTGCTGGCGCTGGATGCCGAAACAGGCAGGCCGTGCCGGGACTTCGGCCAGCAGGGTGCGATCAATCTGCTGGAAGGCGTGCATCCCACCGACGAAAAGGACAGCGAGTGGCGCAACTATCTGGTGACGTCGCCGCCGGCCGTTCTAGACGGCAAAGTGATTGTCGGTTCGTCAATCGGCGACAACCGGGCCGTCAAGGAAGAACTGGGCATCGTGCGCGCGTTCGATGCCCGCACCGGCAAACTGATCTGGAGCTGGGATCCGATTCCGCGCGATGCGTCGAATCCCGTGTACAAACAGTGGACGCCGGCCAGCGCGAAGATTGCAAGCGCCGCCAACGCGTGGGCCCCGCTTTCCGTGGATGTACAGCGGCATCTTGTCTTTGTTCCGACCGGTTCGGCGAGCCCCGATTTTTTCGGCGGTGACCGTCCGGGTGATGACAGGTGGGCGGACTCGGTGGTCGCGCTTGACGGCAATACCGGCAAGCTGGTCTGGGGACAGCAGCTGGTGCATCACGACCTGTGGGATTACGACGTTGCGTCACAGCCGACGCTGGTGTCGTTGGAACACGACGGCAAACAGATTCCCGCAGTCATCCAACCGACCAAAACCGGTTTTCTGTATACCTTCAACCGCATCACCGGCGAACCCGTGTTTCCGATAGTCGAAAAGCCGGTTCCGCAGGATGCAGTGCCGGGCGAAACCCCGTCGCCAACCCAACCGTTTCCGGTTGCACCGCCGCCGCTGGTGCGGCAGACGCCGGTGAAACCCGACGACGCTTTCGGCGTCGCCTATTTCGACACACGCGGTTGCAGGAAGCGCATCGAAAAGTACCGTTCCGAAGGTATTTTCACGCCGCCGTCGCTCAAGGACTCCTTGATGCAGCCGGGCAATGCCGGTGGCTTCAACTGGGGCGGCGTCGCATTCGACCCGCAACGTCAACTGGTCATCGGCAATTCGATGAACCTGCCCTTCGTGGTGGCGTTGATCAAACGCGATGAACTGCATCAGCAATATGCATCCGGCAAGTACGATGGCTGGGAATTCGCACGCCAGAGCGGCACGCCCTACGGCATGCGCCGGATCATGTTCAAGTCGGCGTTGGGTATTCCCTGCGTGAAGCCGCCCTGGAGCACGCTCACGGCCGTGGATATGGTGAACGGCACCATCAAGTGGCAGATCCCGCTGGGCGTCACCCCGCTGCTGCATTTCAACTGGGGTATGCCCAGCCTGGGTGGTCCGATCGTGACCGCGAGCGGCCTGGTATTCATTGGCGCCAGCCTTGACGATCATCTGCGTGCATTTGCGACCGACACTGGCAAACTGCTCTGGGATGTCGCATTGCCCGCGGGCGGACAGGCGACACCCATGACTTACTCGATTAACGGACGGCAATTCCTGGTGATTGCAGCAGGCGGCTATAAAGATGCCAGCACGCGCGGCGATTACCTCGTTGCGTATGCACTTCCGCAATGACGCCTGCAAGTGTCGCCGCCCGATCCGCAAGGAAGCTGCCTGCAGTCGGCGCGGCCGGTGTTGCCGCCTTGTCGCTGGCGCTGCTGGGCACATTGCCGGTCCGTGCCGACAATGCCGTGCAACTCGGTGCGGTAGTCGTGACCGACACTGGTGTACCCACGCCGCTGCGGATTCTGCCCGGCAATACCACGCGCGTTGACAGCACCTCGCTCGCGCTGCTCGATGAAACACACCCGTCGCAGTTGTTCACCACGATACCCGGCGCGTGGATGACGGAAGGCAGCGGTCAGGAAAGTCTGATGGCGATCCGCTCACCGCTGTTCACCGGCGCGGGTGCCTGCGGTGCATTCCTGTTGCTGGAAGACGGCATACCGATCCAGCCGGCCGGCTTCTGCAATGTGAACGCGATGTTCTGGCTCAATACCGAACAGGCGCGCGCGCTGGAAGTGGTACGCGGACCGGGTTCGGTACTGTATGGGTCGAACGCCTTGAACGGCATCGTCAACGTGTTGACGCAGTCGGCGGCGTCCGATCCCGGCAAGCGTGTCAGTCTGGAACGCGGCGGCAACAATTTCCTGCGCATGAAGCTCGGACTCAGCAGTCAGGAAGGAAACAGCGGTTGGCATGTGGCGGCCAATGCGACGCATGACGGTGGGTTTCGCGCCGAATCCGGCTACGACCAGCAGAAGCTGACATTACGATCCGATTTCGACGACGGTGCGCTGAGCCGCGAATCGCTGCTGGCAGTAACCAATCTGAATCAGCAAACTGCCGGTTACATCCATGGGCTGTCGGCCTATCGCGATGAATCGGTACGCGACTCCAATCCGACACCGGGCGCGTTTCGTGACAGCCGCAGCGGGCTACTCGCACAGAAGTGGCGCTTGCATGTCAGCGGCACCAGCGAGTTCGACGTCACACCGTATGCGCGCCGCAATACCACGGATTTCACAGAGCATTACCTGCCGGGCGAACCGATCGAACACGATGCCGCCAACAGCCTCGGCACCATGCTGGCGCTGCGCACGTCACCGTCAACCGAAACGCAGGTTATCTACGGACTCGACACTGAATATGCACACGGCAGTCTCAGTGAATTCCAGCCGGCCGCCATTACCGGCCTGCCGCCCGCGCAAGCCGATATCCGGCCGCAGGGGCTGCACTACGATTATGCGGTGGATAGCCGAACCCTGGCGGCCTATGTTCATGTGACGCACGTCTGGAATCCGTACTGGCTGTTTTCCGGTGGATTACGCACGGAAACGGTCCGCTACAGCTACGTGAACGCTCTCCCCGTTGGCAACGCGCGCGCCGATGGCAGCAGCTGTCCGTACGGCGGCTGTCTGTTCAATCGTCCGGCGGACCGCACCGATCAGTTCACCAATGTACTGCCGAAGTTCGGAGTCAGTTATCTGGTCAATGACCGGCAGACGCTGTACCTGAATGCCGGACGTGGTGCGCGGGCACCGGAGGCGGCCGAACTCTACGAATTGCAGCGCCAGCAGACCGTCGCCGATCTGAATTCGGAAACCCTGAACGCCTACGAACTGGGTTGGCGCGGACGCAGTGCCCGCTGGGGCTGGGATGCCGATCTGTATTCAATGTTCAAGTCCCATTTCATTTTTCGCGACGCCAACGGCTTCAATGTCAGCGATGGCAGGATCCGCTCACGGGGTCTTGAGTTCACGCTGGATTACCGCTTCAACCATGCCTGGAGCGTGCTCGCCGATGGCAGTTACGCGCTGCACAAATACGCGTTTTCCGCGGCACTCGGACAGGGCAACGCCATCGTGTATGGCAACGACGTGAAATACGCGCCACGCAGCTTGGGCGGACTGCGTCTGCGCTGGCAGCCGTCGGATGTCATGCGCACGGAACTGCAGTGGACCCACGTCGGCGGATACTGGCTTGATGAATCAAACCGGCATCGCTACGGCGGCCATGACCTGCTGAATTTCGGCATGATCTATGCGTTCCGTAACGGCTGGTCGTTGCATCTCCGTCTCACCAACCTCGCCGACACGGCATACGCGGAGCGCGCCGATTACAGTTTTGGAGATTACCGGTATTTTCCGGGCGACGGGCGGGAATGGTACATGGGCGTGGAAACGATCTTTTGACGATGACAGTTGACGCGCGCGATCAGCGCGTCAACCAGCCGCGCGCACGCGCGGTAATCACCGCGTACGGCATGATCCAGAACAGCGCGAACACCGAATAGTAGGAATAGAAGATTCCGTACACGAAATCCCAGGACCGTTCACTGCGCAGGTAGTAGAGCATGTTGAAACAGGCCATGATGCCGATTGCGAACAGGAAGCGCGGCAGCACCAGCGGGTGCCAGACGATCAGGGCGACCAGCAGTATCAAAGTCGCCCAACTGAGCGGGTAGCGCAGATTGGTGATGAGCGTGTCTGCCACCGCGATCAGGCGCGCGCCCAGCGGCCGTTTCCAGACGATCCAGGCAAAGCGCAGTTCTTCCCGAACGTAACTGCGGTCCCAGCGCAGGAACATCTTGCACAGTCTTTTGTACGTAATCGGCACGATGGTATGAACGATCGCGGCGCGCTGATAGACCGTATCGTAGCCGCGCGCCAGGATGTAATTGGTCATCGAGCGGTCTTCGCCGTAGGTGCACGGCGCACCCAGGAACCTCTGATTCATCCATTCGTCGAGCACTTCACGCACCACGCTGGTGCGGTAGCCGGCAAGTGCACCCGGGCAGCAATACACCGTGCCGTAGGTGGATTGCACCGCGCGCAGGTAATCGAAGCTCAGTGCGTAGCGCACTTTCAACATGCGCGGGATCAGGCCGTCGTCGCGATTGTAAACCTTCACTCTTCCCGCGACCGCACCTACTTTCGGATCCAGAAACGGCCCGGCCATCGCCAGCAGGCTGTCCGGCTCGATGACGCTGTCGGAATCGATGGTGACGACGATCTCACCGCGCGCATGACGGAAGCCCGCTTCAAGGGCCGCGCGTTTGCCGCGGTTTTTTTCAAAGCGCAGTGTCGTCACCAGTCCGGGATAACGCTGCGCCGCCGCACTGATGTGTTCCCAGGTGTCGTCGCGACTGCCGTCGTCAACCACGAAGATTTCCAGGCGATCGCGCGGGTAGCGTGCGGCCGCCACCGAATCGATGGATTGCGCTACCATCGGCCCTTCGTTGTATGCCGGTATCACCACCGTCAGCGATGGCGCGTCGGCCTGGGTTGCAGCGGCGGGCGTACGATATCTGAACCAGAGCAGCGTGCGGAACATGAGCATCAATGTGCCCATTGCCATCCACAGAATCGCGGGATGCACGATGAAGCGTGTCCACTCGTGCTCGCTTGCAGTGCGAAGAACTGGTTGAAAAGCCTGCCAGTGCAGACTCAGAAACACGGTCAACAGCAGGCTGAATACGATCGCAACTCTGAACGCGACGTCTCCGGGCTGCAGGTGAATATGGTGTTGTTCCAA
>DASSOA010000150.1:0-6555 GCA_035701115.1 Gammaproteobacteria bacterium | reverse complement strand
GTCCCGACCCGCATCATGCATCTCGGGCTCGCCGTCTTCGGCGTATGGGCCTGGTGGCTGGGCGAGGATGCCGGCGATTACCATCGCGCCGATCATTCCGGTTACGTGTTTCACATGTGGATCGGTCTCACCTTCACTGCGTTTCTGGCGGCACGACTTGCCTACGGTTTCCTGGGTCCGCGCGCGCTGCGCTTCAGCGCCTGGGTGCCCTGTACGCGCGAGCGTTTTGCCGCAGCCATAAGTGATCTGTGCACCACGGCGAAGTTGCGGATGCCGGAGCCGGTCACCCATCACGGTCTGAATGCACTGGTGCAGAGCCTCGGGCTGCTGCTGTTCACCTGGCAGGGCGCGTCCGGCACGATCATGGCCATGTTGATCACGCCCGGCGTGCGCAACACCGGCTGGCTGCATACCTTGCAGGAAATCCACGCAGCCGCAAGTGTCTGGATTCCCGGCTACCTGATCCTGCATGTCGGAGCCGTGGTACTCCACGCGCTCACCGGGCATCAGATCTGGAAGAAAATGCTGTTCCTCAAATAGACCCGGGCCCGCGACGGCTGGTGGGTTTATACTATTCAGATGCGTACGTTTCGCGACAGCGACGGTCGTGAATGGGAAGCCGCCACCACATTCGGCTCCTATGGCGCCCTGCGTCTGATCTTTTCGCGCCGCAATGGCGACGAATTGCGTTGCTGCGATATGCAGGCGGGCACTCTGCGCGACGCAGAACAGGAACTGGCGGCGTTTACCGACACGGCGTTGCGTGAACACCTGCAAAGCGCCGTTCCCTGGCAGGCATGACACGATCCGTCACCGTACGCCGTACGTTTGCCGTGCTCCTGTGCGGCGCGATCGTGTTGGCAGGCATGGAGGTATATGCCATGAGTAGCACGTTTCAGTTGCAGTCTTCCGCGTATCAGAACAACGCCGCGATGCCGGCGCGTTTCACCTGCACCGGAAAGGATGTGTCACCGCCGCTCAGCTGGTCCGGAGCGCCAGCCGGTACCAAAAGTTTTGCGCTGATCATTGACGATCCGGATGCACCCGATCCCGCGGCACCGCAGATGACCTGGGTGCACTGGGTGCTCTACGACATTCCGCCTGCGGTACACGAACTGCCGGAAGGGGCCTCGAAGCATCTGCCCGCAGGTACACACACCGGCAGGAACGACTGGAAGCGCAGCGATTACGGCGGGCCGTGTCCCCCGATCGGACGTCATCGCTACTTTCACAAGCTGTATGCGCTGGACACAGTGCTGCCCGATCTGCGTAATCCGACCAAAGACAAGCTGGAGGCCGCGATGAAGGGGCACATTCTGGCGCAGACCACGCTGATCGGCACGTATCAGAAGCCCTGACACATGCATTCCCTGGTAGAACCCGCCGATGACGCCTACGCGATACGCATCGCCGCCATCCATCGTGAGCTCGGCATTCCTGCCGACTATGCTGTCACACGCGGGTTGCCCTTGTGCGAGGAAGCGACGGAACTTACCGACATCGGCGCCGATATCAACCAGCGCATCCGCCAGCTGACGCCTGCTGCCGCACATGCCTGGCAGGCAATGCATCAGCGTGCGGCGCAGGACGATGTCACGCTGCTGGTTGTTTCCGCGTTCCGCAGCGTGGATTACCAGCGTGAACTGATCGCGCGCAAGCTGGCGCAGGGGGAAACAATCGAGTCCATTCTGAGTGTCATGGCCGCGCCCGGGCACAGCGAACACCACACCGGCCGCGCGCTCGATCTTACCGCGCCCGACCTGCCGCCGTTGCAGGAAGCGTTTGAGGACACGCCCTCGTTCGCCTGGCTCGCAGAGCACGCCGCCGAATTCGGTTTTCATCTTTCCTATCCGCGCGACAACCCGCACGGCATCATCTACGAGCCCTGGCACTGGGCGTTCGTCAGCGATTGAAATACGCCATCCAGCAACAGGTTCGCCGAAAACGATGAACAAGATCATCTATCTCCTGACCACCAGCATCCTCGGTGCTGTCGGCTGGTCGCTCGGTATGCGCATCGGCACCGGTACCGCGTTCGTTCTTTCCAGCATTGGTTCCATTGCGGGTGTCTATGTCGGCTGGAAAATCATTCGTACGTACCTTGATTGACTCACTGACGCCAGGAAGGCTGCCATGTCACAGACGAGATTCAAACGCAAGATCGAACAACTGCTGAGCGGTACCGGTATCCGCATCAACGGCCCGGAAGCGTGGGATATCCAGATTCATAATCCGCGCACGTTCGGTCGAGTGCTTGCGCATGGTTCGCTGGGGCTCGGTGAGTCCTACATGGACGGCTGGTGGGATGCCGAAGATCTCGACGGCTTCATGTACCGGTTATTCTGCGCGGACCTCGAAGAGCGCGTGCATACCTGGGACGACCTGTTGCACGGGGTGCACGCGCGCCTGCTGAATCTGCAGAGTCCGTCGCGCGCGTTTGAAGTCGGGCAGCGTCATTACGACAAAGGTAACGGCCTTTACCGGCGCATGCTCGACAAGCGCATGATCTACAGTTGCGGCTACTGGAAAACCGCCACCAATCTCGATGAAGCGCAGGAAGCCAAACTGGATTTGATTTTTCGCAAGCTGGGCCTCAAACCCGGCATGCGGGTACTCGATATCGGCTGCGGCTGGGGCGGCGCACTCAGGTTGGCCGCAGAACGCTACGGCGTTCAGGGCGTCGGTGTCACGGTATCCGAGCAGCAGGCTGATTACGCGAGAGAAAGCTGCAAAGGCCTGCCGATCGAGATTCGCCTGCAGGATTACCGCTTGCTGGACGAGCCCTTCGACCGCATTTTCTCGGTAGGGATGTTCGAGCACGTCGGCGTCAAGAACTACCGTACCTATATGCAGGTGGCACGAAGCTGCCTGAAGCCGGATGGCTTGTTCCTGCTGCACTGTATTGGCAACAACTATTCCGTTACCACCACCGATGCCTGGATCGCGCGTTACATTTTTCCCAACGGCATGCTGCCGTCCATCCGCCAGATCGGCGAAGCGATCGAACACCTGTTCGTGATGGAAGACTGGCACAACTTCAGCGCCTATTACGACCACACCCTGATGGCGTGGCGGCATAATTTCGAAACTCACTGGGAAGAGTTGAAGCAGCTGTACAGCGCCATGTTCTACCGGATGTGGCGGTATTATCTCAGCGCCAGCGCGGCGATGTTCCGGGCACGGAAGGCGCAGTTGTGGCAGGTTGTGTTGTCACCGCGGGGAGTCAAGGGTGGATATGAATCAGTCCGATAGGTGGTTGCACACTTGTCACCTCTCCCCTCGTGGGAAACGCCTGTATGGATGCAGGACGTAGAGCAATGCAGGAGCAATTGCCGAGGGTAGCGTGAGGGCTAGGATCAACCGTGACTTCGCTGCCTTAAACGTCATTCCCGCGACGGCGGGAATCCAGTCTTGATGATGAAGTGCGGCTTCGCCGCCTCAATTTATTGCGGGTTCCGTCGCTCCCGACATCCTGTCTCCCGCGACACTTGTACATCCATGTACATCGCGCACCGGCGCGGGCGTGGCACTTTTGTTTCGACAAAAGTGCCCAAAACCATTCCCCCGGTCGCGTGGTCGCTTCGCGACTTCCCTCGCACCTTGCTGCGCTGCGGGGTCGCGTTTACGGCACATCCCTGTGCCGCAATCGCGAGCTCGACATCCTGTCTTCGCCCCTTCGGGCCAGCCTTGCTCGCGGCGGTGCTTCGGCACGCTCCAACGCGGTTTCCAAGAGCGCCTCCATCCCTCGGTGGTTCCAGCGAATGCTCCACGCCGCATTCGGTTAGTGTGCTGTCCCGGTCTTTTCAGCTTCGCCAATCAAACAGGCCAATTATTGATTCAACAGCCCCAGCTTCGCCTACCGCCTTTAGGTGTAGGGTGGGTTAGCAAAGCTCAACCCGCTATTTCTGGACATTCGGCAATATATGCTGCGCTCTTCTGCTGTTTGCGAGTTTAGTTTCCGAAACCGTGGTCTGCCGCCGATTATAGCAACGGCTAAATCAAAACGTTGACAAAAACGACAGGGCAGTTGCCTGCCCTGTCGAAGTATCGAAATAACCTGGTCCGCTTATTTGACTTTACCTTGACCAGTCTGGATGTGGGATTCATTCACGATTACATCGATGACATTACCGTTAGCATCTGTAATCACGGTAGTGGTCACAACAATCAACACCCCGGTGTTTGGGTTATACCAAGTTTGAGTAGTTGTCGCTACTGACCCCCCGGGCGGAACACTTCCGTCTGCGGTCGTCACACCGTTGAATGTAGTTGCATTAGTAGAAATATTGGAGCCGGAGCTTGCACCCTGATATTGAGCTTCTGGAGGTATATGCAGCACTTTAACCTTAATAGTCTGACCATTTGCCCCTTTGGCGCGCAAGAGCGTCACTTGACCCTCTCGTACAACCTCAAAGCAGTTTGCCTCACATACTCCGCTGGTAGCCGACGTGTAAATCCGGCCGTTTGAAGCAGTATCTGGCGCGGTCGCACATGCTCCTGCCGCCAACGTAGAAGCAAGTAATACGCAACCAGCAATAAATATTGATTTCCTTCTGTTTTTCATTATATCCACCCCAACTAAATTGAAACAAAAAGTGCCACAGATTCGCGGCACCTGAACCGTATAATCAATCAAGTTGCCGTGTCAACCGTGTTCACCATATTCCAAACCGCCATCAGCGACCACTCCATACCGCAATCACCGCTTGGGCCTGGAACAACTCATGCTATCTCCAAATGCGTTGTGTGAGTGAGGGAACCATTGGAAATCAATTCGCCGGATTTACGCTCTTACGCGAATTTCCGGACGCATACGTTCTTTGTGAGTTGAATTTCCGAAACCGTGGTCTGTCCCCGATTATTCGCGATTATTCCGCGGCGGAGTACGATGTGCAGGGATGCACAAGTGCCGTGCAGCCCTTAGATAATTTCTGGCGAGAGAGGAAACAGGATGTCGAAAGCGGCCGCTTCGCTATTCCGCCCTACGGGTACTATCATTTTCGATGAGGACTACAGAATATTTGAGAGCACCAGAGACAACTTTCCACTCAATTTCATAATGTCCCTGGATGGAAACTTCGTCGTCCTTCTTTCCTGTAGGCTTGCGGACATCCCCGTGGAGTGCCTTGCCACCGCGGAAGAAACCATAGATTCCGTCCGTTGGACCGCGGTAAAACAAGTGATCCTCCGCAAAGACAAGAAATGCGGTTTGCGGAAACCCAGCCGCCGCCAACTCTTCTGCGAAAGCAATGTCTTTGCAGAAACTGAACATCTGTTCGGGGTACTGCCCATTGCGAGGGTACTTCAGTTCTATGGCATACGCGGGCTTGTTGATGGCCGAGAAGCCGGTAATATCAATTTCTCGCTTTGTGAACTGTGTCCGATCTGGAAAGAAGAAATTGACATTCCGCTCGAACTGAACCTTCAAATCCGGATGCTCCCCACGAAGAAAAATGCCGAGTTCGTGCTGTAGACTAAACTCGTTGTACAGCTCTACTTCACCACTGGCAACAGCAGCAACGAATGACGGAATGAGTTCACTCAGTCTCAACATGACAGCTAACGTTCGCTTGAACCGTATTATTAAAGGGGTCGGAGCCCTTAAATAGAGAAAATATAAGACTGCTCGCGATGTTTTCGGTACTGGCGATTAATAAATGTACGACGGAACAACAATTGCAATTGAGGCGCGATACGCTGTGATCCATTCCCTGGTCCCCTCGTTGAGACAACCTAAAGAATAGTTCACATCAGGTGAATTGCCACTCTGATCGGCCAGCGTTAAACGAAGCCGTTCAAGTCCAAGTATTTCAATCGCCTATTTAACTGGCAGGGCTGGAAAGACCAGTATCGAGCCTCAGCCTATACGGCGTAAGGGCTTTGCTCGAACCAGCAGCGCATGGAGGCGCTCTTGGTAACCCCGTTGGAGCGTGCCGAAGCGCCGCTGCGAGCAAGGTTGGCCCGAAGGGGCGCGTGACAGGATGTCCGCGCTCGAGCGCAGGGCCATGGATGGCCCGTGAGCGAGACCCCGCAGCGCAGCCAGGTGCGAGGGAAGTCGCGCAGCGACCGCGCGACCGGGGGAATGGTTTTGGGCACTTTTGCCGAAACAAAAGTGCCACGCCCGCGCCGGTGCGCGATGTACATGGATGTACAAGTGTCGCGGGAGACAGGATGTCGGGAGCGACGGAACCCGCAATAAAATGGATGCGGCCGAAAGCCGCGCTTAATCAAAACCTGGATTCCCGCCTACGCGGGAATGACGAAGAAGAAAGATAGATTCCAGCGTTCGCTGGAATGACGCTGAAATTATTGGCTACGCAGAAATCGCGGGGAATTGGACTATCATATCGACTTGAAATTCCCCAAACGAATCAAATCCATGTTCACCCTCCACCCCAAACTCCAGAAAGACACGATCAAATTGGGCGCCTTTCCGCTCAGTCTGCTGCTGCTCATGAACGACAGCAACTATCCGTGGTTCATTCTGGTGCCGCAGCGTGATAGCCTTCGTGAGATACACGAACTCAGCGATGCCGACCGTCATCAGCTCTGGGA
>DASSOA010000149.1:0-13394 GCA_035701115.1 Gammaproteobacteria bacterium | reverse complement strand
AGTCCCCGCAAGGTGCACAGCGGCGCGTGCCGCGGGGTGGTTGCGAGCATGTTGGCAATCGAGCCCGATGCGGCTTCCCAGCGCATCGTAATGGTCCCGAACCGCTCACTGTCCAAGAAGGGCTTGTGGCTTTTTTACGGCAGCATTGCCGCCGTCACGCTGGCGCTTGCAGTGTGGTTTGCCTGGCAGGGATTCTGGCCGGTGCTGGTCTACGCGGTACTGGAACTGGCTTGGCTGGGTATTTGTCAGGCGATTTGTTCGCTGCGGGCAGGCAACGGTGAACAGATAGTGGTGACCGATGACAGGCTGATCGTAGACAAGGACTTCGGCCGCCGCCACGAACATTTCGAATTCAACCGCTACTGGGCCCGGGTGGTGGTAAAAGTACCCGACGCGAGGCTGCATGCCCGCCGGGTCTTCATTCGTTCCCATGGCCGGGAATGTGAAGTAGGGAGCTGTCTTACGGAAAGTGAACGCGACCGGCTGGAACAACGACTGGCCAGTCTGGTTGGCCCCGTGGGGAATGCGGGCCCGGTTTGAAAGCTAGCGGCAGAATGATTTCCATCAGGAGAAGAGTACGCATGACCATCAACACGTTCAGGAACGCCTTGCGCGCGACTGTGATCGCGGCGCTGACATTCATGTCCGGCGCGGCATTTGCTGCGGGTCCGAGTACCTATTCGGGGCTCAACATGCCTCGGGGCGTGACCCCGATCAGCCACGATGTGTACTGGATTCACATGTTCGTGCTGTGGGTCTGCGTGGTCATCGGTGTGGTGGTGTTCGGATTGATGATCTGGTCGATCATCTTCCATCGCAAGGCGGCCGGCCACCAGGCAGCGCATTTCCACGACAGCACTTTTTTCGAAGTCACCTGGACCATCATTCCGTTCGTCATCCTGATCGGGCTGGCGATTCCGGCGGCCAAGGGTCTGGTGCGCATCTACAACACCAGCGATCCCGATATGACGGTGAAGATCACCGGCTACCAGTGGAAATGGCAGTACGATTACCTGCAGGACGGGTTCAGCTATTTCAGCATGCTGGCCGCCGACAGCGAGAAGGCCAGCCGTCTGGATTCCGGCATTGATCCCAGAAGCGTGCCGCATTATCTGCGCGACGTTGATCACCCGATGGTGATTCCGACCGGCAAAAAGATTCGCCTGCTGATCACTTCGGATGACGTGATTCATTCGTGGTACGTGCCCGACTTCGCGGAAAAAACCGACGCGATTCCGGGCTTCGTGAACCAGGCCTGGATCGAAGTGGAAAAACCGGGGACCTATCGCGGTGGTTGCACCGAGTTGTGCGGTCGCTGGCACGGCTTCATGCCGATCGTTGTGGTGGCGGAAAGCCCTGACGATTACCAGAAGTGGGTCGCCGCCGTGAAAGCGGGCGGTGGCGCTTACATCAATCCGCAGACGCTGCAGCCTGAGCAGAACGGCAGCCCGGTCACGTTCGCACCGGCGCAGCTCAACTTCAACGCGCCGACCACTGGTGCCACACCCGCCGCCGCTCCGGCCCCGGCTGCCCAGCCGGCCGAACCGGCAAAAACTGCCGCGGCCCCGGCCCCGAAGGCGTCGTCAAACTGGACCATGAAAGTCGCCATGGCGCGTGGCAAGCAGGTCTATGACCAGAACTGCGCCAGCTGCCACATGGCAGACGGCAAGGGCAACCCGGCCATCGGCGCCAAGGCAATCGCAGGCGGCAGCGTACCGAACGGTCCGCTGGCGGCGCACATCGCGCTGGTGCTGCACGGCAAGGGCATCATGCCGGCCTGGGGCAACATGCTCAAAGACGATGACCTTGCGGCCGTTATTACCTATGAACGCAACGCCTTCGGTAATCACACCGGGGACCTCGTGACGCCGGCGCAGATCAAGGCGGCACGTTAAAAGTATCAGCAGGAGAGACTCAGATGAGCAACACAGCCGTAGCCCACGAGCACCACGCCGAACATCCGTCCGGCATCTGGCGCTGGATCTCCACCACCAATCACAAGGACATCGGTACCCTGTACCTGTTCTTCAGTCTGCTGATGTTCTTCGTCGGCGGCAGCTTCGCCATGGTGATCCGTGCCGAACTGTTCAAGCCCGGCATGCAGCTGGTCGATCCGCTGTTTTTCAATGAAATGACCACCATGCACGCGCTGATCATGATTTTCGGCGCGATCATGCCGGCCTTCGTCGGCCTGGCCAACTGGATGATTCCGATGATGATCGGTGCGCCGGACATGGCGTTGCCGCGCATGAACAACTGGAGCTTCTGGCTGCTGCCATTTGCGTTCCTGCTGATGTTGTCCACGATCTTCATGCCCGGCGGCGGCCCGGCGGGCGGCTGGACCATGTATCCGCCGCTGATGCTGCAGACCGGCATGGCCTTTCCGTTTGTAATCTTTGCGGTGCACCTGATGGGTATCTCGTCGGTGATGGGCGCGATCAACGTGATCGCCACCATCCTGAACCTGCGCTCCAAGGACATGCCGCTGATGAAGATGCCGATGTTCGTCTGGTGCTGGCTGATTACCGCCTATCTTCTGATTGCGGTGATGCCGGTGTTGGCGGGCGCGGTGACCATGATGCTGACCGATCGCTATTTTGGCACCAGCTTCTTCAATGCCGCCGGTGGCGGCGACCCGGTGCTCTACCAGCACGTATTCTGGTTCTTCGGGCATCCCGAGGTGTACATCATGATTCTGCCGGCTTTCGGCATCATCTCGGAAGTCATTTCGACGTTCTCGCGCAAACCGCTGTTCGGCTATGACTCGATGGTGTACGCGGTGGCGTCCATTGCGTTCCTGTCGTTCATCGTGTGGGCGCATCACATGTTCACGGTCGGCATGCCGCTGGCCGCCGAGCTGTTCTTCATGTTCAGCACCATGCTGATCGCGGTACCCACCGGCGTGAAGGTGTTCAACTGGCTGGCCACCATGTGGCGTGGCTCGCTGACGTTTGAAACGCCGATGCTGTTTGCGATTGCATTCGTGTTTCTGTTCACCATCGGCGGCTTCTCCGGCGTCATGCTGGCGCTGGTGCCGGCCGACTACCAGTATCACCAGACCTATTTCGTGGTGGCGCACTTCCACTACGTGCTGGTGACCGGCGCCGCGTTCGCCATCATGGCGGGTGTGTACTACTGGCTGCCCAAGTGGACCGGCCACATGTACAACGAAACGCTCGGCAAGTGGCATTTCTGGTTGAGCGTGATTTCGGTGAACGTGCTGTTCTTCCCGATGCACTTCCTGGGTCTGGCCGGCATGCCGCGCCGTATTCCGGACTATCCGGTGCAGTTCACCGACCTCAACATGGTCGCGTCCATCGGCGGATTCGTGTTCGGCGCATCGCAGTTGCTGTTTGTGGCCGTGGTTATCCTGTGCGTTCGCGGCGGCAAGAAAGCCGAAGCACGCGCCTGGGAAGGCGCGCGTGGTCTGGAATGGACACTGCCGTCGCCGGCGCCCTATCACAGCTTCAGCGAACCGCCACCCGCTTCGGCTGTGTGGGCACATCCGTACCGTCAGGACTGATGTGTGGCTGACGCTTCGGTCAGCAGCATGAGTATGGAAAACGATTCCGAACTGGCCCGGAACCGGCGCCGTGCGCGCCGGACGGCGCTGGTCTTCGCGATTGTGGCGCTGCTTTTCTATGCCGCGATTTTCTGTTTTGTGCATTGGCGGCATGTTTTGTAGGTATGGGACGCAGCGTGCGGAATGTTGACGCCGACATCGACGCCGAAGCGTTTGTTGGTAAGACACGGCGGATTTGCGCTGCCATAAACGGGGATACCTTTCGGATCCTGAATTGACGTCCGGACACGGACACCAGATTGCCTGAAACGGGAGACACATCAAATGTCAGCAGAAGCACACGCCGGTAACCACTATTACGTTCCGCACGGAACGCAATGGCCGATCATCGGCTCCATCGGGCTGTTCATCACCATGTTCGGTGCCGGAACGTGGCTGGAAGGGATGGCATTCGGCAAGGTTCTGTTCGTCATCGGACTGCTTGTGGTCCTGTTCATGATGTTCGGCTGGTTCGGCACCGTCATCCGCGAGAGCGAGAGCGGTGTTTACAACGCCCAGGTTGACCGTTCGTTCCGCTGGGGCATGAGCTGGTTCATCTTTTCCGAAGTCATGTTCTTCGGTGCGTTCTTCGGTGCCCTGTTCTTTGCCCGCATGTTTGTGCAGCCCTGGCTGGGTGGCAGCAGCAACGCGCTGTTCACCAACCTGCTGCTGTGGAAAGGCTATGAACCGGCCTGGCCTTCCAATGGCCCCGGCAACGTCGGCGGTGACTTTGAAGCGATGAAGGCCACGGGTATTGCCGCGCTGAATACGCTGATTCTTCTCACCAGCGGTCTCACGGTAACCATCGCGCACTGGGGTCTGAAGGAAGGCAACCGCAAGAAGCTGTGTTGGTTCCTGCTGTTTACCATCATTCTGGGCTTTTCATTCGTGGCGTTGCAGGCCCACGAATACATTGATGCCTACACCAAACAGCATCTCACGCTGGGCAGCGGTATCTATGGTTCCACGTTCTTCATGCTTACGGGGTTCCACGGTCTGCACGTGACCATCGGCGCCATCATGCTGACGGTGATCCTGTTCCGTTCGCTGAAAGGCCACTTCAAGCCAGATCACCATTTCGCATTTGAAGCGGTGTCATGGTACTGGCACTTCGTGGACGTGGTGTGGCTGGGTCTGTACATCTTCGTGTACTGGCTGTAAGCCCGCATAACGGAGTTGAGTCAATTGCACAGTAAAGCGCCGCACCTTGTGCGGCGTTTTACCTGTTACCGGTCGTTGGATCGCAATTTCAGCGGTGCGGCATCAGGCCGTGCGGGTGCAGCAGTCCGGTCCAGTAACCGATCATGAGCATCGCGAACAGCAGCAGCGACAGTGCGATGCGCACCGTCAGCGCCTTGACCGCACGAGTGGATGCACCGCGGTCCTTCAGCATGTAGAACAGACCCGAGAACAGGCTGCCGACGATTACCAGCAGCACGACGATGACAAAGATATCGGCAATCATTGCTTGGTACCTTGAAACAACTGATTCACGTTAACACGCGACATGAACCTGGGCAATTGGCGCTTCCGTCCCACTCTATGGCCAACGCTGGCAGCCGTCGTCATGTTTGCGATCCTGATCCGGCTTGGAATCTGGCAGCTGCATCGTGCGGATTACAAGCGCGCATTGTTGCAGCAATACAGTCACAGCGAAAAACTGCCGCCGCTCGATCTCGGGCAAACGCTGGGCAGCACGGACGATTCGGCTCTGACGCGCTATCGGCACGTCGAGGCCAAAGGTCATTACGATGCCGCCCGTCAGGTACTGCTGCAGGACATGCAGCATGACGATGCCAACGGCTACGAAGTGCTGACGCCATTCGTACTTGAATCGGGGCGGCGCACGGTGATCGTGGACCGCGGCTGGCTTGCCCGGCCGGCCAGCGACAGCAGTCTGGCGCCGGCAATAACGGTTGCGGACACGACCCGGACGATTGAGGGCGTGGTCGGTATTCTGCCGGTTCCGGGAATCCGTCTGGGAAAGGAAACGATTCCCGACGGCTGGCCGAAGATTCTGCTTTACCCGCGCTACGAAACCCTGCGCAAACTTTACGGCACAGGGCTGGCACGTCCGGTGGTGTTGCTGGACGCAGGGCAGCCGGACGGGTTTGTGCGCGATTGGCAGCCGGACGTGGGCTTTCCGCCGGTCCGGCATCTGGCATACGCACTGCAGTGGTTTGCGCTTGCCGCAGCGCTGGCAGTGATCTGGATTGTGGTGAATCTGAAACGTGAGCACACCGATGGAAAACATGAACGCAAATGACGCGCCGGTTCAGGCCGATGCACCGCGCAAATCGCGCCGCTGGCTGCTGGTGGCAATGTTTCTGCTGTTCAGTGCGCCGCTGATCGCGGCATGGGTGCTGTATCTCAACATCGATCGCTGGCATTTCGGAACCACCAGCCACGGCGAGTTCATCAAGCCGCCGCGGCAGCTGACGATTCCCGCCGCACTGCCGTTGCCCGTCACCGGCGGGACGTTGTCGCCAGACTATTTCAAGGGGCGCTGGACGATGGTGTACATCAGCGCCAGCGACTGCGATGCCGATTGCGAGGGCGCCTTGTACAACACCCGGCAGGTGCGTTACGCGATGGGCCAGAAAATCGAGGCGGTGCAACGTTTGTACCTGGTGGACGGTCAACCCGCGAATGCCGCCAAGCTCACGCGATTGCAGCCCGACATGACGATCGCGAATATTGCCAATCGCGACGGGCAGGCATTTGCCGACCGGTTTTCCGACAACGGTTCGATGCCGCCGCCATTCGGGCGTTATATCTATCTGGTCGATCCGCGCGGTTTTTACATGATGCGGTATGCGACCGATTCCAATGCGCAGGGCCTGCTGAAGGATCTGCAGCGTCTGCTTGGTGGCGGCGGAGGCATGTGAGATGACAAAAGCCTGGTATCTGCGGCTGGCGATTCTCGCAACGGTGCTGGCGCTCGGTGTGGTGGTGCTGGGCGCATATGTGCGTTTGTCGGCGGCCGGTCTTGGTTGCCCCGACTGGCCCGGCTGTTACGGCCATGTCGGCGTCCCCGACACGCATCAGGCGATTGCGCATGCCGACGCGCTGTATGCCAACCGTCCGGTTGAGCCGGCCCGCGCGTGGAAGGAAATGATTCACCGCTATTTTGCCGGAACGCTTGCCACGCTGATCCTGATACTCACCGTCGGTGCCTGGTGGCGACACCGTGACACCGGCAGACCGGTACTGGTGCCGTCCCTGTTGCTGCTTACGGTCGTGTTTCAGGCATTGCTTGGAATGTGGACGGTGACGCTGTTGCTGTTTCCGCCGGTCGTCATGGGCCATCTGCTCGGCGGCTTCACCACCTTCGCACTGCTCTGGTTGCTGGTGCTGCAGACCAGCGGCTGGCTGCGTGCACGTGAGGGTGCAAGCGATGTCATGCGCTGGCTCGCAGTGGCGGCCCTCGCAGTCCTGGTGATTCAGATCGCGCTGGGTGGCTGGACCAGCAGCAATTACGCAGCCGTCGCCTGCCCGGATTTCCCCACCTGCCAGGGGCAATGGTGGCCGGCGGGCATGGATTTTCACGATGCCTTTTCATGGCATGGTGTAGGGCCGGATTATCAGGGCGGCATTCTGACACAGGCTGCGCGCATGGCAATTCATGTCACGCATCGGCTGGGTGCACTTTTGACTTTCCTGACACTGTCGGCGGCGAGTCTGACGTTCATGCTGCGCGGCAACCGTATTCTGAAACGGCTGGGCGCCGCGGTCGGCATTCTGTTGCTGCTGCAGATCAGCATTGGCATCGGCATGATCGAATCGGGATTGCCGTTGCCGCTCGCCGATGCACACAACGGCGTCGCCGCATTGCTGCTGGCCTCGGTGGTGGCGCTGGTATGGGCGGCGTGGAGCGGGAGAACCATGCATGAATGAGACGCATAGCGGCCGGCAGCCTGCCAAGGCCCCAACCGCAAAATCGCAGTCCGCGACCTGGCGGGATTTTTACGAACTCGGCAAACCGCGCGTGGTGATGCTGATCGTTTTCACGGCAGTCGTCGGCATGTTTCTCTCGGTGCCCGGCATGGTGCCGCTCGACAAGTTCATTTTCGGAACCATCGGCATCGCGCTGGCGGCGTCAGCGGCCGCCGCGATCAATCATCTGCTCGACCGGCGCGCGGACGCCACCATGTTCCGCACCCGGCACCGTCCCTTGCCGACCGGTCACGTCACCGAACGGCAGGTGCTGGTGTATGCACTGAGCCTCGCGATGCTGTCGATGATCATCCTGACCGCGCTCGTCAATACATTGACCGCGGTGCTGACCTTCTGCTCGATCATCGGTTACGCAATCATCTATACGGTGTATCTCAAGCGTGCGTCGCCTCAGAACATCGTCATCGGCGGGGCTGCCGGCGCCGCGCCGCCGGTACTGGGCTGGACCGCGATAACCGGTCACGTGACGGCGGCGCCGCTGCTGCTGTTCCTGATCATCTTTCTGTGGACACCGCCGCATTTCTGGGCGCTGGCGATTCACCGGCGCGAGGATTACGCCAAGGTCGGTATTCCCATGCTGCCGGTGACGCACGGCGTGGCCTTCACCAAGCTGCATATTCTTCTTTACACCATCCTGTTGCTGGTGATCAGCATCTTCCCGTATCTGATCGGGATGAGCGGCATTGTCTATCTGCTCAGTGCGCTGATTCTGGGCGGTATCTTCCTGTATTACGCCATACGCATGAAAGTATCGGACGACGAGCGGTTGCCGATGCAGACGTTCTGGTATTCGATCATCTACCTGTCATTGCTGTTTCTGATGCTGCTGGTGGATCATTACCTGCCGTATCTGATGCAGTTGCTTTAACGTCAGTCGCTTACAGCAAAAAGCCCGGGTACCCCGGGCTTTTTTTCGCATGCGGACGCTGTGCGCTCAGACCATTGCGACTCTGAGTTTCCGGATCGCGTTGTTTTCCAGTTGCCGGATGCGTTCTGCCGAAACATGGTACTTGTCGGCCAGTTCCTGCAGGGTCGCCTTCTGGTCGTCCAGCCAGCGGCGCTGCACGATGTCGCGGCTCCGGTCGTCCAGTTTCACCAGCGCGCGATGCAACTGGGTTTCATCCTGGGTTTCGGAATCGGCGCGTTCCAGTGCCTGCGCGGGATCCGCATTGCTGTCGGCGGCAAGGTAATTCACCGGTGCAACGCTGTTGCTGTCCTCGTCATCGTCTTCCGGAGTCAGATCAAACGTGATGTCGCGGCCGGAGAGCCGGGATTCCATTTCCAGCACGTCTTTGGACGATACCCCGAGTTCCCGGGCGACGGTCTCCACTTCGGCCTTGTTCATCCAGCCCAGGCGCTTTTTCGATTTGCGCAGGTTGAAGAACAGCTTGCGCTGCGCCTTGGTGGTCGCCACTTTCACGATGCGCCAGTTCTTGAGAATGAATTCGTGGATCTCGGCCTTGATCCAGTGCACGGCAAATGACACCAGGCGCACGCCGACCTCGGGATCGAAGCGCTTCACCGCCTTCATCAGACCGATATTGCCTTCCTGAATCAGGTCCGCAAGCGGCAGACCATATCCCAGATAACCCCGGGCGACATGCACCACAAACCGCAAATGGTGGAGCACCAGGGTACGTGCCGCATCCAGGTCCTGATCGTCCCGCAGCCGAACTGCGAGCGCATGCTCCTCCTGCGCACTCAGAACCGGTACGCTGGCAACCGCCTGAATGTACGCATCCAGACTGCCGGACGGGCCGGTGAGTACCAACTCCCGCGTGCCGGGTGTCAGAGCCGTTTGTGTGGTCATCAGGAACCTCCTTTATGTGCCGGGTAATCCTAGCACTCCGGGCGTTAGAGTGCTAATCCCGCGCCGAGTTCCGTCAGGGGACCGATAACCCCTTGTTCAAGAAGGGGTGTTCAGGAAGGCTCGATGTCGCGGAGGTGCCTTGCGACGGCCAGCCAGGCGCCGAGCCAGCCCAGCAATGCGCCGCCCGCCAGCATCATGGCCGTGCCGCCCAGGCCGGCCCCGGTGAGGCTGAAATCGCTTCCGTAAAGCCCGGCAAGGCGCGTCACCGGTCCGCCGAGCAGGGCCAGCGACAGGCTGACCAGCAGCCAGGCGATAACGCCCCCGGTCAGGCCGTAGCCCGCGCCGTAATACAGGAACGGCCGGCGGATAAAGCGATCCGTTGCGCCGATCAGCTTGCTGACCTCGATCTCGGTGCGGCGCCCTTCGATATCCAGCCGGATGGTATTGCCCACGATCAGGATAACGGCCAGGCCCAGCAGGCAGCCGACGATCATGACCACCCGGCGCAAAATGCCGAGGATGCCCTGCAAACGGCGCAGCCACTGCACGTCGAGCCGCACCTGATCAACCTGCGGCAACTGCGCCAGCGTCTGCCCCAGTGCGGCGGCCGCTTCCGGCGCGCTGTGGGCGCTGTCCGGCTGAACCACCAGCACGGCGGGCAGGGGATTGTCACCCAGCAGCGCCAGGGCGTCGCCAAACCCGGAGCGCTGCTTGAATTCCTTCAGGGCTTGATCGGCATTGATGACCTGCAAGGCCGCCACACCGGCGGTATTGCGCGCAGCTGCCGCGGCCTGTTGCACAGTCTGGTCGCTCAGGCCCTGTTTCAGGAACAGCGAGATGCGGGCCGCACCCTGCCAGCTGCCGCTCAACTGCTGCACGTTCTGGACGAGCACCAGAAGACTGGCGGGCAGCGCGATCGCAATCCCGATCACGGCCACTGTCATGCCGGTGGCGACGGGGCGGCGGTAGAGGCGCGTAAAGCCGGCCACCAGCATCTGCCGGTGATGCAGGCGCCAGGCGGCCAGCCGCTGCCGGAGCGACGGCCGCCCGCTCTGCGCGCCGCGGTTTGCGTCAGACGCTCGCGCCATCGTTCCGCTCCTCGTACAGTTCCGGCGCCACCAGCCGCCCGTTCCGCAGGCTGATGACGCGCTGGCCAAAGCGGCGGATCAGCGCGTGGTCGTGGCTCGCGACCAGCACGGTCACCCCCACCTGGTTCAGGCGCCGGAACAGCTGCATGACTTCGACAGACAATTCCGGATCGAGGTTGCCGGTGGGTTCGTCGGCGATCAGCACCGGCGGACGGTTGACGACGGCGCGTGCGATGCCGACCCGCTGCTGTTCGCCCGTGGACAGCGTAACCGGCAACGCCCGCTCCTTGTGCAGCAGCCCGACCAGATCCAGTGCCGCGCCCACGCGTTTGCCGATTTCAGATTGCGGGATGCCGGCGATGATCAATGGCAACGCTACGTTGTCCGCGACGGTGCGATCGTGGAGCAGCTTGTGATCCTGAAAAATCACGCCCACCTGACGGCGGTAGTAAGGCAGGCGTCCGCGACGCACGCCGGCGAGATTCTGGCCGTTGACGATCACCTGGCCGCGGCTCGGCCGTTCGATCAGCGCGATCAGTTTCAGCAGCGTGCTCTTGCCGGCACCGGATGGTCCGGTCAGAAACGCCATCTCCCCGCGTTCGATACTGAAGCTGACGTTGGTGAGCGCCTCGTTGCCGCCTTCGTAGCGCTTGCTGACGTCGGAGAACTGCACCATGTTTGCGCCGGCCTGCGTCACCGCGTTCATGACGCAACGTCCATGCCAACCAGCGCGCTGGCAAACGCGTTGGGGTCGAATGACTGCAGATCGTCGGCCTGCTCGCCGACGCCGAGGAACCGGATCGGAATGCCGAAGCGCCGCGCCGCCGCGATCACGATGCCGCCTTTGGCGGTGCCGTCGAGTTTGGTGATGACGAGACCGGTGACGTTGATCGCCGCGTTGAATTGTTCAATCTGCTTCAGGGCATTCTGGCCGGTGCCGGCGTCAATGACCAGCAGACATTCCTGCGGCGCGTTTTCGTCGAGTCTTGCCAGCACACGGCGGATCTTGCGCAGTTCTTCCATCAATCCGCTCTGGGTGTGCAGACGCCCGGCCGTGTCCACGATCAGCACGTCGCAACCGCGACTGCGCGCGGCGATCTGCGCGTCGTGTGCAACGGCGGCGGGATCCGCGCCGCTGCCTTGCGCGATTACCGGTACGCCGTGACGCGCGCCCCAGGTTTGCAGCTGCTCGATTGCAGCTGCGCGAAAGGTGTCACCGGCTGCCAGCACGACCTTGTGATTGCCGGCGCTCAGCTTTTGCGCCAGCTTGCCGATCGTGGTGGTCTTGCCGGCACCGTTTACGCCCACCATGAGAATCACGAAGGGTTTGGTATCGCCGGTCAGGAGCAGCGGTTTTGCGACCGGTTCCAGCAATTCGCGGATGTCGTCCCGCAGCGCCTCACGCAATGCCGCTGTGTCGCGGATACGGCCTGCCTTGATGCGGGTCCGCAAGCGCGCAAGCAGGTCGCGGCAGGCTTCGACACCGACGTCAGCCATCAGCAACTGGGTCTCGACTTCTTCCAGCGCGTGTTCGTCAACACGCGCGCCGGGCGTGAAATGCAAGGCGGCGCGCCGCAGACCATTGCGCAGACGACTGAATAGCGACGAAGGAGGCGTCTCGGCCGGGTGATTCATGCGTGTGGCTGCTGGAACACAGCCGCTATCCTAGCATCGCAGGCGCACGAATAAAAAACGGGGCGGTCTGTGCCGCCCCGTTCATTTTCAACTGCTGGTTAGGATAATTACTTGATATAGGTGTTACTCGATATGGCGACCGCGGTGCCGCTGCTGGCCGCAAGGCTGACCGCCTCGCTCTGCATTTCGGTCGTTACCCCGCCGTAAACGGCGGCTTCGGACGAAGGCACGCCGCTCGGCACGCTCGGATCGAGAATCGAGCCGTGATCGCCCGCGGTGAACTGCACCAGCACGCCGGCGCCGGCGCTGACCGGATTGAAGCCCAGCGTGTTGATGTGGGTCAGGCCCATCAGCGAGGCGAGCAGATCGGTGCTTGAGTTGGGCACCACGGTATCGGCCACGTTGTAGGGATCGTAGCCACCGATCACTTCCAGCATGTGAATCGGCGTACTGGCGTTTGCGGCAACCGCGTAGTTGGCCGGATCGCCCGCCTCGACCGCCGTCTGCGCATCACGGAAGAAGTCGTCATAGAACTGCGTTCCGGCGACGATTCCGTTGGCTTCAAGCCCGGCATTGATCTGCGGCGCAAAGCTGGGTGAATTGAGCAACAACTGGGTGATGTTGCCGCCCGGATTGGCGAGCGTTGCAGCGACAACGTTGGTGCCATCCACACCGAGGAACGTGGTACCGACAATCGCGCCCAGCGAGTGGCCGACGAAATACACCTGCGACCCGTCAAAGGTGTTTAGCACCGTCGGGTTGGTTGCAGAGTTGACCGCCGCCAGTGTTGGCAGCGTGGCTCTGAGATCAATCAGATCGGCCACGCCTTCGCGCAGGTTGTCGCGCGACGTGAGCAGGCTCGTGAGGTTGATGAAATAGCTGCCGGACGGCGCAATACCAGCGGAGCCGTCAGCAGGCGGCAGATTGAAAGTCCGTTCGTAGTCTTTCATGTACAGCGGATCGCTGGTATCGGTCACGCCGTGCAACGGCAGATCAATTGCGACCACCGCGAAGCACTGGCTGGCAAACGAGCCCGCGATTGCCAGCATATCTTCGCGGTTGCGGGTGATGCCGTGCTGGAAAATCACCGTCTTCCAGCCGGTGCCCGGCATGGTGCAGCCACTGGTGGCATTCGGAATGCTGACCAGAATCGGGATCACATTCGCGGCAACGGTTGCCTTCGGCATCGGATCGAGCACCGTCGTGTCGCCGCCGCTGCTGGTGTGCCACCAGCCGGTCAGGGGCGCCGTCGGATCGGCCGCGGTCGGTACCGCCGAGTAATACGGCAATCCCACCGTGCCGGCATACAGTTCGGCATCGGCTGCCACTGCCGGCGGCGTTT
>DASSOA010000148.1:0-5203 GCA_035701115.1 Gammaproteobacteria bacterium | reverse complement strand
CTTTGCGCAATCGGCCGGCGACGCGGAGCGTTTCCGCGAACTGGGTGCGCCGGCTGAGCGCGTCACCATGGGCGGGAACCTGAAATTCGACATCCGCTACCCCGACGATCTGGTGCCGCGTGCGCAGGCCCTGCGCCAGCGTCTGTTTCCCGGTTTGAGCGTGCTGGTGGCCGGCAGCACGCGCGAAGGCGAAGAGCAGATCGTGTTCAAGGCGTTCGCCCAGATTTGTGCCGCGTATTCGCAGAGCGTGCTGGTACTGGCGCCGCGGCATCCGGAACGGGCCGATGCCGTCGCTGTGCTGGCAAAAAAGGCCGGTCTGACGTGCCGCCGCCGCAGCGCCGGTGAAGCACAATTGCGCGCAGGTGAAGTGTTGCTGGTGGATACGCTGGGTGAACTTGCGCTGTTCTATGCAGCCGGCGACGTCGCATTCGTCGGCGGCAGTCTGGTGAATGTGGGCGGACACAATCTGCTGGAACCCGCCGCACTCGGCAAACCGGTGCTTGCCGGACCGTCGCTGGAAAACGTGCGTGAAAGCGCGCAGGCGCTGAAGGAATCCGGCGTCATGACTTCGGTTGAGGATGCCAAAACGCTTGCCGATGCCACGCTCTGGCTGTTCAACAATCCGGTCATGCGCGACCGGCTCGGTCAGGTGGCGCTCGATGCGGTCATTGCCAATCGCGGCGCGCTGGAACGCGCGGTAACGTTGATCGAGTCGCAACTGAAGTAAGCGGTTTGCATTTGGGTGGAATGCCTGTTTCCCTTTCCCGCAGGGAGTGGGGCTTGAGAGATAAATTCAAAAAACAAACGTCAATAAAAAAGGCCCTTGCGGGCCTTTTTTATTGGTGCAAGTGCACGCGAATCAGCCCCCGGCTCCGGTTCCGGCGGCTTTCATCGCAGCCGGATCGTTCATTGACGTATCGGCCTGTGTATCCGTGCCGGGATTCGGCGCGGTGACCTGCATCATGCTGTTGATCTGTTTCACATCTTCCGGACCGAGAATGCCGGCAGCCTGTTTGAGCTGCAACACGCTCTTCAGGTAGGTGTAGCGGCTGTTGGCGAAACTGGTCTGTGCATTCAGCAGGTTCTGGCGCGCCGTCAACACATCAACGATAGTGCGGGTGCCCACCTGCATGCCGGTTTCGGTTGCCTGCAGCGATGTCTGGTTGGACTGCACCGACTGCTTGTAGGCCTGCACCTGGGAGATGCCGGTCAGCACACCGAGATACGCGGTGCGTGTCTGCTGTTCGGTCTGGCGTGTCACCAGTTTGGCCTGATCTTCTGCGGCGTCGTACTGGCGCTGCGCCTGCGTGACTTGCGCAGTCGCGCCGCCGCCCGAGAACAGCGGGAACGACAGTTGCACGCCGATAACCGTGCCGTTGGTGTCGCTCAGATCGAAAATGTTGTTACCCGTGTTGTGATTCTTGTTGCGCTGCGCCACCAGACTCAGCGTCGGGTAGTAATCGTTCGCCTGTTTGATTCCGACGTTTGCCGAGGCCGCCTGCGCGGCCGCCTGCGCCGACAGCAGATTCGGATTCTGCTTGAGCGCCTGTTCCACCCACTGCTTGGCACTGGCCGGGTCCGGGCTGCGCAGCGGCATGTCGGGAACCGGTTCCTGCAGATCGCCAACCGGCTCGCCGGTGATGGCGCGCAGCTGTTCTTCGGCGGTGGTGACCTGCTGCTGCGCGTTGATTTCGTTGGCAACCGCGAGGTCGTAGGCCGCCTGGGCTTCCTGCACGTCGGTGATGGCACTCATGCCGACCTGGTATTTTTCCTTGGCCTGTTCCAGCTGTTTGGCATAGGCCTGCTTGGCCGCGTCATTGGCGGCCAGCGTGTCGCGTGCATTCAGCACGTTGAAATACGCGGTCGCCGTGCGCAGGATCAGGTCCTGCTTTGCCGATTCGAAGTCGGCTTCGGCCTGCGCCACTGTCGCGTCGGCCTGGTCCATGGATTTCCACGCGGCCCAGTCGAATATCGGCTGCCTGAGCTGCACGTTGTAATTCGTGTTGTAGGTCGTGGACTGGAAATTGGTGAGTCCGAAGCCGCCACCCGGGAGGATGCCGATCTGGTCGCCGTTATTTTCGCTGCGTTGGCGGCTGGCATTCAGCGTCAGGTTCGGCAGGTAACCGGCACGCGCGATCGCCTTGTTTTCCACCTGGGCCTCATAGTTGGCCTGGGCCTGCTGGAACGTCGGATCGTTCTTGAGTGCGAGCTGGTAGACGTCCCAGAGGTCGGTCGCGTGGGCCTGGCCGGCGACAAGAAACCCCGCCGTGGCGAGGCCGAGAAGGAAAGTGCGGATGGTGTTCACCTTGGCTCCTGTAATCCATCAGGTGTGTTAGTTAAATATAACACTAAAACATTAAGGGCAGCATTGCAAGCCTTTGCAGCTGCGGAGGATTGTACACCGCGCATATATCGGGTTGATATATGGGTGGGGCATCATTCAATAGCGGGGCAGCGCCGGGTCCAGCGCCGCCCAGGCGTCAATGCCGCCGGCCACGTTGTTCACGCTGAAGCCGCGGCTTTGCAGCCACATGGCGACATGCTGGCTGCGGTTGCCGTGATGACAAAGGACAACAATGGTCTGCTCCGGGTTCAATTCATCCACGCGCGCCGGGACGTCGCCCATCGGGATCAGGCGGGAGCCTTCCACGTGCGCGCGTTCGTATTCCCATTCCTCGCGCACATCGAGCAACAGGGCGTTCCCGTCGCCGGCCAACAGATCGCGGGCTTCGGCCGGGGTGATTTGCGGGACTTTGCTCATGTCAGAACACGAACTTGCTGGGTGAGGTAGCGTTGATCAGCGCCGGAATGTCGGCATCGAACAGGCTCTGTCGCGACCAGCCCGACTCGCTCACGCGCGTGACGAGCAGCGCTTCCATCACCGGCGATTCGCCCACAATCACGAACAGACGGCCGCCGACATTGAGCTGCTCCGCATAGATGTCGGAATAGATCGGCAGCGAACCGGTCACCGCGATCACATCGAAGCGCTTTTTCGTCCAGTCGAGCCGGGTGCCGTCCTGCGTGTCGAGTTTCACTTTCCTGATGCCGAGGCCCTTCAAGGTGGCTTCGGCGCGTTCCACGAAATCCGGGAAGATGTCCACGCTCAGGACTTCGGCCCCGAGGCGCGACAGGCACGCCGCCAGAAACCCGCTGCCGGTGCCGATTTCCAGCACCTTTTCGCCGGGCTGCGGATTCAGTGCCTGCAGCAGGCGGCCTTCCATCTTCGGCGTCATCATTACCTGGCCGTGTCCCAGAGGCACATTGGCGTCGGCAAATGCCATGTCGCGATGGGTTTCGGGTACGAAACGTTCGCGCGGCAGGCTTTCGAGCATGTCGAGCACGCGGCGGTCGAGAACGTCCCAGGTGCGAACCTGCTGTTCAACCATCTGACGGCGGGCGAATTGGATATCCATGTCGGCTTACCTCTGAAACTGGATCGTTCGCTTTCTGGCGTGTTTTGGCCCGGGCGGCCGGGAAGGGCGCAAAGGTTAAGCACTTCCCCGGCTGTTCGCAAGGATGTAAGTCATGTTCAGGGCCTGACAGTCGTCAGGTGTATACTGGCCGCCGCGCCTGACAGCGCGATGAAGCTGGGGGTGCCCGGAATTCCGGGCTGAGAACATACCCTTGGAACCTGTACCGGTAAATTTCCAGATGCCGGAGGCAGGGAACGCTTCGCGGCCTCACGACCGCAGGGTGTCCCGCCGCCGGACGTGAGGCAAGCTATGAGTGCTGTTCCCGAAGAATTCCTGCGCCGCACCTCGCAACTGTCCGAGGAGGCGACCCGCCCGTACCCGAATTCCCGCAAGCTGTTCGTACCCGGCTCGCGCGCCGACCTCAAAGTCGCCATGCGCGAAGTACTGCAGAGCGACACGCCCGCCTTGCACGGTGCGGAAGCCAATCCGCCGATTCCCGTCTACGACACCTCCGGCCCGTACACCGATCCGGATGCACACATTGATCTGCTCGCCGGACTGCCCGCGTACCGCGCGCGCTGGATCGAGGAACGCGGCGACACCGAGCAGCTGAGCGATTTCAGTTCCGACTACACGCGCCGCCGTAACCAGGATCCGAAGCTGGCTGACATCCGATTCCCGAATCCGCCCAAACCGAAGCGCGCCAAAGCCGGCGCGAATGTCACGCAGATGCATTATGCGAAGCAGGGCATCGTCACGCCGGAAATGGAATACGTCGCCATCCGCGAAAACCTGCGTTTGCAGGAACTGCGTGCCGACGAGCGATACGCGAAATTGCTCAAGCAGCATCGCGGGCACCATTTTGGCGCCGCGATCCCTGAAACCATCACGCCCGAATTCGTGCGCGATGAAGTCGCACGCGGCCGCGCCATCATTCCCGCCAACATCAACCACCCGGAACTCGAGCCGATGATCATCGGCCGCAACTTCCTCGTGAAGATCAACACCAACATTGGCAACTCCGCCGTGACATCGAGCATCGCGGAAGAAGTCGAAAAGATGGTGTGGTCGGCGCGCTGGGGCGGCGATACGCTCATGGATCTGTCCACCGGCAAAAACATCCACGAAACCCGCGAATGGATCGTGCGCAATGCGCCGATGCCGATCGGCACCGTGCCGATCTATCAGGCGCTGGAAAAAGTGAACGGCAAGGCCGAAGACCTGACCTGGGAAATCTTCCGCGATACGCTGATTGAACAGGCCGAGCAGGGCGTGGATTATTTCACCATCCATGCCGGTGTGCGTCTGCCGTTCATCCCGCTCACTGCCAACCGCGTCACCGGCATCGTCTCGCGTGGCGGTTCGATCATGGCCAAGTGGTGCCTGGCGCATCACGAAGAAAGTTTCCTCTACACGCACTTCGAAGATATCTGCGACATCATGAAGGCGTACGACGTCTCGTTCTCGCTCGGCGACGGTTTGCGGCCCGGTTCGATTGCGGATGCCAACGACGAAGCGCAGTTCGCCGAACTGATGACGCTCGGAGAGTTGACCAAAGTCGCGTGGCAGCACGATTGCCAGGTCATGATTGAAGGCCCCGGCCATGTGCCCATGCAGCTGATTAAAGAGAACATGGATAAAGAACTGGCCGAATGCTATGAAGCGCCGTTCTATACGTTGGGACCGCTGACCACCGACATTGCACCCGGCTACGACCACATCACCAGCGCCATCGGCGCGGCCCAGATCGGCTGGTACGGCACCGCCATGCTCTGCTACGTCACGCC
>DASSOA010000147.1:0-13102 GCA_035701115.1 Gammaproteobacteria bacterium | reverse complement strand
TCACGCCGCCCAGCACCAGTGCGATAACCGTCACGGCCAGCGGCATCGGTTCGAGTTTGCGCGTGCGCCAGTAGGATGCCGCAAGTACGATCACGCTGCCTGCCATGAGCACGCCGGTCGCAAAGAAAATCCCTCGCCAGACATAGGCGCCGAAAAAGGCGGCAAGCAGCAGGAATTCGAGCAGGGACGACATCCGGCGGGTTCTGTGCCTGAAAAGGCCGTTATGATAGCGCATCCGGGCCGCGGGGGCGGTTAAATGCGGGTTAACATACGGCCAGGCGATGAGTCAGTTTTTCAACATCCATCCGGTCAACCCCCAGCCGCGGCTGATCCACCGCTGTGTGGAGATCCTGCGCAGCGGGGGCGTGGTCGTGTATCCCACCGACTCCTGCTATGCGCTGGGTTGTCTGCTGGGCGACAAGGCCGCCATGGACCGGATTCGGGTCCTGCGCGCGGCGGGCAAGGATCACAACTTCACTCTGGTATGCCGCGATCTGTCCGAAATCGCGACTTACGCGCGGGTGGACAATCCGACATTCCGCCTGCTCAAAGCCCATACGCCGGGTCCGTACACCTTCATCCTGCAGGCCACCCATGAGGTGCCGCGCCGTTTGCAGCACCCGAAACGCAAGACCATCGGTATCCGCGTCCCGGATAACGTGATCGCCCAGGCGATCCTGCGGGAACTGGGCGAGCCACTCATGAGTTCCACCCTGATTCTTCCGGGCG
Source organism: Gammaproteobacteria bacterium (assembly GCA_035701115.1). Classification (GTDB taxonomy): domain Bacteria; phylum Pseudomonadota; class Gammaproteobacteria; order Natronospirales; family REEB76; genus DASSKW01. The sequence goes on along the minus strand of DASSOA010000147.1, from coordinate 12,373 downwards.
ACGAAACCCCGATGACCGATCCCGACGTGATGCGCGATCGCCTGGAGCATCAGGTTGACCTTGTCATTGACGGGGGTGCCTGTGGATTCCAGCCGACGACGGTGGTGGACCTTTCCACGGGCATGCCGCAGATCGTGCGCGAGGGGCGGGGCGATCCCGCGCCCTTTCTCTCGCAATGAGCGGGTTGGGGTCATGCGTAAGTGCAGCGCCCCCCGTATAATGCCTTGATGCCTGACCTGAACCTGATTCAGAAAATCGCCATCTGGGTTATCCCCGTCCTGCTCGCTGTCACGCTTCACGAAGCCGCTCACGGCTGGGTGGCAAACCGGCTGGGCGACCCGACCGCGCGCATGCTGGGACGCCTGACGCTCAATCCGCTCAAGCACATTGATCCGATCGGGACCATCCTGGTGCCCGCGATCCTGCTGCTGTTGCCCGGGCGGTTCCTGTTCGGCTGGGCCAAGCCGGTGCCGATTTCGCCGGTCAACTTCAAATCCCCGCGCCGTGATATGGCGATCGTGGGCGCGGCGGGCCCGATGGCCAATCTGCTGATGGCGGTGTTGTGGTGTCTGGTTGGCCGTCTCAGTCTGTATCTGCCGGACAGTGCGGGCCACATCAAACTGCCGCTGGCGCTGCTCGGCGTGGCCGGCATTTTCGTCAACGTGCTGTTGATGGTGTTCAACCTGTTGCCGCTTCCGCCGCTGGACGGCGGGCGGGTGGCCAGCGGGCTGATGCCGCGCCAATGGGCGCGCGTGTATGACCGGATCGAACCGTACGGTTTCTGGATTCTGTTGCTTTTGATTGCGACCAACGTGCTCGGCTTTGTGCTCTGGCCGCCGGTAAGTATTCTGCTCGGCACGCTGGCCGGGGCAGCGGGGTTTGGCGGAAACGAGTACGTGGCCCTGTTGCAAATGCTCATGTGATGCGGATTTTCTGCGGGAGACATCATTGAATACGCCGCTCGGCACCGAAAATAATCGAATCCTCTCCGGCATGCGACCGACCGGCCGCATGCACCTCGGTCATTATCACGGGGTGCTGAAGAACTGGCTCAAGCTGCAGCATGAATATGAATGTTTCTTCTGCGTGGTTGACTGGCACGCCCTGACCACCAACTACGAAACCGCGCGCGAAATCGAACCGGCGGTATGGGACATGCTGATTGACTGGCTGGCGGTCGGCGTTGATCCCGGCAAGGCGCGTCTGTTCATTCAGTCGCGGGTTCTGGAACACGCGGAATTGCATCTGTTGCTGTCCATGATCACGCCGTTGAGCTGGCTGGAGCGCGTACCGACCTACAAGGATCAGCAGGAACAGTTGAAGGATCGCGACCTCGCGACTTATGGTTTCCTGGGCTATCCGGTGCTGATGAGCGCGGACATTCTGGTATACAAGGCCGGGCTGGTGCCGGTCGGTGAAGATCAGGTGCCGCACGTCGAACTCACGCGCGAAATCGCACGACGGTTCAACTACGTGTTCGGTCGCGAACCGGACTTCGAAGCCAAGGCCGAGAGCGCGATCAAGAAACTCGGCAAGAAAAACGGCAAGCTCTATTCGGAGCTGCGCAAACGCTATCAGGAGCAGGGCGAGGCAGAAGCGTTGCACACCGCGCAGGCGATGATCACCGGCAACCAGAATCTCACGCTGGGCGATCGCGACCGGTTGCTCGGCTACCTCGAAGGCGGCGGGCGCGCCATTCTCACCGAACCGAAACCGTTGTTGACCGAAGTCGCGAAAATGCCGGGTCTCGACGGCCGCAAGATGTCCAAGTCCTACGGCAACGCAATTACCTTGCGTGAGCCGCCGGCGGAAATCGAACACAAGCTGCGCACCATGCCGACGGACCCGGCGCGCGTGCGTCGTACCGACCCGGGCAATCCGGAAAAATGCCCGGTCTGGGAATTTCACAAGATCTATTCCGATCAGGCGACGCGCGATTGGGTGTGGAAAGGCTGCACGACCGCCGGCATCGGATGTCTGGAATGCAAGCAGCCGGTGATTGACAGCGTGCTCAAAGAACTGAAACCGATCCGTGAACGCGCGCTGGAAATCGAGGCAAACACCGAAATGGTGCGCAGTATTATCAACGAAGGCTGTGAAGCGGCGCGCGACGCCGCGCGCGACACCATGGAAGAAGTGCGTCAGGCAATGGGGTTGAGCTACCGATGAATACCGGCACGCCAGAACAACCGGATTCGGCCGCGCCGGAAAACGCGGCGCCGCCCTTGCTGCAGTCAACCGAGCAGCCGCAGCAGGGTGAAATGCCGTTCGCCGTGGTACTCGGTGAACCCGTCACCAGCCTGCCGCGCGACCTTTATATACCACCCGATGCACTTGAAGTGTTTCTGGAGGCATTCGAAGGTCCGCTGGACCTGCTGCTGTACCTGATCCGGCGCCAGAACCTCGATATTCTCGATATTCCGATCGCCGAGATTACGCGTCAGTACATGGAATACATCGAGCTGATGAAAGAACTTCGGCTCGAACTCGCGGCGGAATACCTGGTGATGGCGGCGATGCTGGCCGAGATCAAATCGCGCATGCTGTTGCCGCGTCCGCCCATGGAAGAGGGCGAGGAAGAGGACCCGCGCGCGGAACTGATTCGCCGCCTGCAGGAATACGAACGCTACAAGACCGCCGCCGAAGATATCGATGCCCTGCCGCGCATCGGCCGCGACGTGTATCAGGCCGCGGCGGAAGTCATGGAACGCAAGGTGGTGCGGCTGGTGCCGGAAGTCACCATGAAGGAATTGCTGGTGGCATTGAAGGACGTGCTGCATCGCGCGGAAATGTTTACGCATCATCACGTGCAGCTGGAACCGTTGTCGGTACGCCAGCGCATGTCCGATGTGCTGTCCAGTTTGCAGTCCGCGGAGTTCCGTGAATTCACTCACCTGTTTACGCCGCAGGAGGGCCGCCGCGGTGTGGTGGTGACGTTCATGGCGGTGCTCGAACTGATCAAGCAGGCACTGATCGAGCTGGTTCAGGCGGAGCCGTTCGGTCCCATTCACGTGAAGGCCGCGGGTGCCGCGGAAGTTGATCTTTCAACGGTCGAAATCGAGGGAGAGGAATAAATGAGTCCGGATTCGCAGCCGCTCAAGAATATTGTCGAAGCGGCATTGCTGGCAGCCGGCCGGCCCCTGACACTGGATGAACTGCTGGCGCTGTTTACCGACGAGGAGCGCCCCGAGCGCGCACAGGTCCGCGAAGTACTGGACGCATTGCAGGCGGATTACGCAGAACGCGGGCTGGAACTCCGGGAAGTCGCCAGCGGATTCCGGATTCAGATCAGGCAGAACCTGGCGCCGTGGGTATCCCGGCTCTGGGAAGAACGCCCGGCGCGCTATTCCCGCGCGTTACTGGAAACGCTGGCGCTGATCGCCTATCGGCAGCCCATCACGCGCGGCGAGATCGAAGACGTGCGCGGCGTGACCGTCAGCACCAACATCATGAAGACGCTGCAGGACCGCAACTGGATACGCATGGTCGGTCATCGCGACGTTCCCGGTCACCCGGCAATGTACGCGACGACGCGCGAATTTCTCGATTATTTCAGTCTCAAGAGTCTGGATGAACTGCCGACGCTTGCCGCACTCAAGGACATCGACAGTCTGAATGTCGAGCTCGATCTCGGCGATGACATCCACCTGCGTCAGGTGGTGGATGAAGACGGAGAGGGCGACAACGCAGACGAGCAGTCCGGCACCGGCGACGCGCCACTGGAAGCGGGTGGCGAAGCCGCTGAACCGGTCGCCGAACCCTCGCAATCATGACCTCCGGTACGCGGCCGGTACGCGAAAGCTCGAAATCCGAACGCATACAGAAAGCGCTCGCCGCGGCGGGCCTGGGTTCGCGTCGCGAGATTGAAGCGTGGATCGCGGCCGGTCGCATCAGCGTCAACGGCAAACCCGCCAAACTCGGCGACCGCATTGTGCCGCAGGATCGCGTCACGCTCGACAGGCGTCCGGTCAGGATACTTGAACATCGCGATGCCGAGGCGCGCCGCGTGATCCTGTATCACAAACCGGAAGGCGAATTGACCACGCGCAAGGATCCGGAAGGCCGGCCGACCGTGTTCGAATCGCTGCCGCGCGTGCGCGGCGCGCGCTGGGTGTCGGTTGGCCGGCTCGATACCAACACCTCCGGTCTGCTGCTGTTCACAACGGACGGCGAACTGGCCAACAAGCTGATGCATCCGTCGTCACAGATCGAACGCGAATATGCAGTACGCGTGCTCGGCAAAATCAGTGATGAGCAGCTGGCAAAGCTCGGCAAGGGTGTGCAGCTGGAAGACGGCCCCGCGAAATTCGATTCGATTGCGGAAGCCGGCGGCGAGGGCGCCAATCACTGGTATCACGTCACGTTGCGGGAAGGCCGCAACCGTGAAGTGCGGCGCCTGTGGGAAGCGGTTGGTGTAACCGTCAGTCGTTTGATCCGGATTCGTTACGGCGCGATCGTGTTGCCGCGGAATCTTCCGCGTGGCGCATGGCGGGATGCGACGGATGGGGAAATGAAATCGTTGCTGGAGGTGGCGGGGATTGAATCGGTGAAACAGGAAGAAAAAAAACCGATGCAGTCATCTCGTCGGTCACCGAGAAAGACGTTATCGAGACGTAAGCCTTAACTTCTTGTCATTCCCGCGTAGGCGGGAATCCAGTCCAGATTAAGGGCGGCTTCGCCGCATCCAATTGACACCGGTTCCCGGACCGGAAGCCGGGTTGCTTTCCTTGGGCGAGCAAGGAAAGTAACCAAAGGAACTCGCCCCGACAATGCCGCGCTTGTCTGAAATCGAATGACCGACATTCGATTTCAGACGCGTTCCCTCCCTGTTCGTGTCCTCGGGGCCGCGCTCACGGCACATCCCTGTGCCGATCACGCGGACGGGGCCATCCATTACCCCGTCCTGCTGCGCAGGCCATTCCCTGCGGGCGCTGCGCGGATCGGCGGCCTCCACGGGGTGGACCAAGAGCGTCTCCTGACTTGAGTGGTTCAAACAACTGCTTCACGCTGCACTGGTTGTTGTGCGATGAGGGTATTTTCAGCTGTGCAAGTCACACAATTCTTTGACGACATTTGCGAAGCAGCTTCGCTTGCTGTTGTTGCAGCGATGACTCTTGGTTCTCTCTTGCCCCGTCGAAAACCGAGAGGCGGCGAGGCCGCGCTTAATCAAGAACTGGATTCCCGTTTCCACGGGAATGACGGCCAAAAGTATTAGAAGGATTTATTAAGGGACTGAACCCTGTGCTTCAAACTGCTGCCCAGTCACACCTTTACTGTCCGGTCCCAGCAAATACAAATAAGCCGGCAGAATATCTTCCGGAGTTTTCAGCAGATTGGCGTCTTCCGCAGGAAACGCAGCCCGACGCATGGCCGTGCGTGTGGCGCCGGGATTGAGCGAATTCACACGAAGCGTTCCGCGGTGTTCGGTTTCATCGGCAAGCATGGCGGACAGATTCTCGATACCGGCCTTGGAAACGGCATACGCGCCCCAGTAAGCGCGCGGTTTCCGGCCCACACCACTCGACGTAAAGACAACGGACGCATCCGGCGACTTGTAAAGCACTTCGAGGCAGGCGCGGCTGAGCGCGAACGGTGCATTCAGGTTGACCTGCATGACCTGCTTCCAGACATGCACTTCGTGATGTTCGATTGGCGCGCGCTCGCCGAGGATGCCGGCATTGTGCAGCAGGCCGTCGAGCTTTCCGTATTCCTTGTCAATGACACCCACAAGGTCTTCGTAATCCTTGTACTGCGCGCCCATCAGATCCATGGGATAGATGCCGGGTGTCGGCCCGCCGGCTGCGATGATCTCGTCGTACACCGCTTCGAGTTTGCTGACTGTGCGCCCGAGCAGAATCACGGTTGCGCCATGTCTTGCCAGACCAATCGAGACTGCGCGGCCGATCCCGTCGCCGGCACCGGTGACGAGAATGACCCTGTCGTGCAACAGGTCGTTGGCGGGGGTGTAATTCTGCGGAATGTATGTCATGCGGCGGGCTCGTGGTCGAATAATCAGATAAGGAAGGGACGCCGGGCGGCGGACCAGGCGGTCAGCAACAGGCTGAGCGGCGACAATTCTACGGGTTCGGTGCCGGTGACAAAACCGCGCCGTTCGAGACGGGTGAGGCGGGCGAGTGCAAGCCGCGCCAGGATGCGGGCCGTGATCAGCGGCATTTGCACCGTCGTTGAGGGCGGAACCGTGATATGACCGGCCCATTCGCGTGCGCGTTCCGTGTAATCGGCGAGCAGCGCTTTGAGGCCGGCATCGGAATGCATGCCCGCCTGCACGTGCTGATCCAGTTTATGCTTGCGCAGGTCGTCTGCGGCGAAATACACGCGCCCAAACTGGGCGTCGGCGCCACTTTGCGTCACGATGCCGGCGAGTTGCCGGATACTGCCCAGCCTGCGTGCCTGTTCGCAGACCTCGCCGGAGTCTGCGTCACATACTCGCGCGGTCAGTTCGGCGAACGCGCCACCGCGGCGGTTGCAGTATCGCTCTACATCGGTGAACGCCGCAAAAGCGGGGGCATGGATTTCCTGGCGAACGCCATCAATCAGCTCGACGAACGGACGGTGGGGCAGGTTCACGTTGGCGCATTCGGCGTGAAACGCCCGGGCCACCGGATGGCGGGCTTTGCCGTCCGGCATCAGCCCGGTTTCCTCTTCCCACCAGCGCAGTTTGACTTCCGCGATACCGGCGTCCGTGCATTCGTGTACGACACCGGTGATTTCCCGGTGGAGCATGCCGAGCGCGGTAAGCCTCGCCCGGTATGTGCGCGGCGAAAACTGGATGGCATAACGGAGATCGGCCGGCAGAGCGGCGGTATCAGGCGTTGGAGGCATGGCTGTCAGTCGGCGATGTCGCCGGTATCGCGCGGCATAACTTCCAGTTTGTCGGGTTCCTCGAGCGCCTTCTTTTCGTGAATGCCCATCTCCGGGAAACGGCGCGCGCTGGGCATCACCTGACGTTCGAGCGAACCGATCGCCTTGTTGTAGTGCTCCACGCTCTGGCCAAGTGCCCGGCCGACCCGGCCGAGATGTTCATTGAACGTGGCGAGTCGCTTGTAGAGTTCTTCGCCCAGTTCGCGGATTTTTTCTGCATTCTCCGCGACCGATTGCTGACGCCAGCCGAATGCGACGGCGCGGAGCAGGGCGATCAGGCTGGTGGGCGTGGTGAGCACAACCTTGTTGCTGAACGCGTCTTCGAGCAGTTGCGGATCCGCGTCGAGCGCCGCGCTCAGGAACTGTTCGCCGGGCACAAACATCACCACGAAATCCGGCGAATTCCGGTACTGGTTCCAATAGGCCTTGCTGGCGAGTTCGCGCATCCGGTCGCGCACCTTGCGCGCATGCTGCTGCAGAAACTGTCCACGCTCGTCGTCGGTCTTGGCGGAAACCGCGCTGAGGTAGGCGTCCAGCGGGGTCTTGGCATCCACGACGAGTTCGCGTTTGTCGGGCATGCGCACGACCATGTCCGGCCGCATGCGGCCGCTGTCCGTGTCGCGGCTGTCCTGTTCGAAGAAATCGCAGTAGTTGACCATGCCGGCGAGTTCCGCGAGACGGCGCAGGGTCATTTCACCCCATTGTCCGCGCACTTCCGGACGCCGCAATGCCTGAACCAGATTGCGGGTCTCGGCCTGCAATTGCGCCTGCGCGTCATGCATGCTGCCGAGATAGCGGGTGATGTTGCCGTAGGCTTCCTTGCGTTCTTTCTCGATTTCGTGAATCTGCGCTTCGGTCTTTTTCAGCGTTTCGTTGATCGGCTTGATGAGTTCGGCAAATGCCTGCTGGCGCTTTTCCAGGTCTCCCTTTGCCTCAGTCTGGAACCTGCCGAGATTCTGGGTGGCGAGTTCGAGAAAGGACTGATTGTTGTTGCGCAGCACGTCGCCCGCGACGGCCTTGAAGGTCTTCTCGAGCTCCTCGCGCGCGACATTGATGGTTTCGGCCTTGGCCTTGAGTGCGGCGAGTTCCACTTCGAGTGCGCTGCGCTTGCGCTGTTGCAAAACGGCGCTGACTGCGTAACCGACGGCAAGGCCGGCAAGCAATGCGACGACGGCGACAACGACGGTCATGCATCGGCCTCTTGCGGCGCCTCTGCATATTCATCCAGCCAGTTCAGCAAATGAGCCGGCTGTTCGAGCAGCGCGTCCGCCTGCCAGGCGGCAGGTTGTTCCTGCGCTTCGATGTATCCGTACAGTGCAACCAGCGCGCGCATCCCGGCGGCGCGTGCGGCCTGCACGTCGCGTTCCGCATCGCCGAAATACAGACTCTGCGCCGGTTTGATTTCGCACAGGTCGCAGGCATAGAGCAGCTGGTCCGGATAGGGTTTGCGGCGCGGCGTGGTGTCGCCACTGACCACGCACGCGGCACGTTCGTACAAGCCGAATGCGCGCAGCAGCGGATCGGTGAGATGGCTGGGCTTGTTGGTCACCACGCCCCAGGCAAGATCGCGGCGCTCGATTTCCTGCAACAGGGATTCGATACCCGGGAAGTAGGCGGTTTCGCGGGTGATGCGTTCGCTGTAAAGCTCCAGCAGACGGTTGCGAATGCTGGCGTAGCGGGAATCGTTGGGTGCGAGCCCGAAGCCGAGCCGGAGCAGCGCCGGCGCGCCGTGCGATACAACCGGACGGATCATGTCCGCCGACAGTGGATTCATGTTGTATTCGGCGCGCAGCGCGTTGAGCGCGCCACCCAGATCGGGGGCGGTATCGAGCAACGTGCCGTCAAGATCAAACAGGATCAGCCGTATCGGCATGGTGGGACTCATTCCGTCCGGGTGCAATGCAGGATGTAATTGACGTCCACGTTACCACCAAGCCGGTAACGGCGCGAGAGCGGATCGTAATGAACACCGGTGCTGTGCTGCAGTTCCAGCCCCGCGCGGCGCAGCCACGAGGCAAGTTCGGACGGACGGATAAACTTCGCATATTCATGCGTACCGCGCGGCACCAGCCGCAACAGGTACTCGGCGCCAATTATCGCCATCACAAAGGATTTCAGGTTGCGATTCAGTGTGGAAAAGAACACGTGGCCGCCGGGCCGCGCCAGTGTCGCGCAGGCTTGAACCACCGCAGCCGGGTCAGGCACGTGTTCAAGCATTTCCATGCAGGTGACGATGTCATAGCGTGCGGCATGTTTTGTAGCCCACGCTTCCGCCGTGGTGTGGTGATAGTCCACCTTGAGTCCGGATTCCCGGAGATGCAGTTTTGCCACGGCCAGCGGCGATTCCGCCATGTCGAGGCCGGTCACGCTGGCGCCGCGTCCTGCCAGCGCTTCCGCCAGCAGACCGCCGCCGCAGCCGATATCAACGGCCTTGCGGTTCTGCAGCCCGCCGGCACGTGTCTCTATATAAGAGAGACGCAAGGGATTGATCTGATGCAGTGGCTTGAATTCGCCGTCCGGGTCCCACCAGCGCGAGGCGAGCGCGTCGAACTTGGAAATTTCCTGCTGGTCTACGTTGGCGTGACTCATGCACTGATTCCAATGCGATTGTCTTCGGCGCTGATGCGGCGTTGCCAGTCGGCTGCTTTTTGCCGCAGTGACGTTTCATCCATGCGGGTCAGTTCGCCGTCGCGCAGTTGCCGGTGCCCGGCCACCCAGACATCGCTGACGTGCTGTCCGCTTGCGGCGTAAATCAATTGCGAGAGTGGATTGTAGATCGGCTGGCATTCGAGGTGCGCGAGATTGACCGCGGTGATGTCGGCCCATTTGCCGGGTACCAGCGAGCCGATCTCACGCTCGAGTCCGAGCGCGCGCGCGCCGTTGAGCGTGGCCATGCGCAGGGCTTCTGCGGCCGGCAATACCGTGGCGTCACCGGCCACGCCCTTGGCCAGCAGACTGGCCGTGCGCAATTCGCCGAGCAGGTCGAGATCGTTGTTGCTGGCGGCGCCGTCGGTGCCGAGCGCGACGTTGACGCCGGCTTGCAGCAATCTGCCCACGGGGCAAAAACCGCTCGCGAGTTTGAGATTCGATTCCGGACAATGAATCACGTGCACGCCGGTTTCCGCGAGCGTGGTTATTTCTGCGTCGGTGAGCTGGGTCATGTGCACCGCCATCAGGTTGGGCGTGAGCAGTCCCAGTTCCTGCAGGCGCGCCAGCGGGCGTTTTCCCGACTGCTTCAGGCTTTGTTCGATTTCGCCGCGGGTCTCGTGAATGTGCATGTGCACCGGCACGTCGAGTTCGTCGGCCAGGGTGCGGATCTCGCGCAAGGCGGCATCGGCAACGGTGTAGGGTGCGTGCGGTGCAAATGCAAAGCTGAGCAGCGGATCGCTGCGGTGACGATCGCGCAGCGCGGTGCCTTTGCTGAGGTAATCCTGCGCATCGCTGGCCCAGGCGGATGGAAAATCCACCACGATCATGCCGATGCTGGCGCGCATGCCGAAGCGACGTGCGACCTCGGCGGTCACGTCCGGGAAGAAATACATGTCCTGAAAACAGGTGATGCCGCCGCGCAGCATTTCGGCGATCGCGAGTTCGCTGCCGTCGCGCACGTATTCCGGACTCACCCAGCGGCTCTCTACCGGCCAGATGTGGTGTTGCAGCCAGTCCATCAGCGGCAGATCGTCAGCCAAGCCGCGCAGCAGCGTCATCGCCGCATGCGTATGCGTATTGATCAGTCCGGGAATCAGAACGTGGTCATGGAGTTCGACAGTTTCCTCAGCCGTGAACCGGCGGCGGGCATCGGCGGAGGGCAATACCGCGACGATTCTGCCGTCGCGCACCGCCACGGCGTACCGCTCATGGAGGGTATCGTGCGGTTCAACCGGGATGACCCAGCGCGCGTGTATCAGCAGATCAACGGAATCCATGCGCCATTATATAGTGGGTGTCCGCTTCCAGCGGCGATCGGTCCGGGGATATGCGAGACATGATCAGCCGGGCGACGGCACCCGTACCACTACCTCGATTTCCACGCTGCGGCCGCCACCGGTTTCGGCGTTCACAGCGAGCGTGCGCGGGTCCACGCCCAGCGACAGCAGACGGAGCTTGACGGATTCCGCGCGCTTGCCGGCGAGCCAGGTGTTGTAGCGGCGGTTGCCGCTCAGATCGGTGTGCCCGGTAACGCGAATGCTTTCCACGCCGCGGTACTGTTCCAGTGAATTGATGAAGGCGAGCAATGCGGCCCGGTTGCGGGCCGAGAGACCGGCACCATTCAGTTTGAATGCCGCCGGCGTCGCAAAGCGCACGGTCTTGGTTGTGTAGCGTGGCGCTGCCGGTGCCGTCGCCGGGGCTGCCGTGGCGGCCGCGGTTTTTTCTTTGGCCAGATGCGCCGCGGGCGGTTCAGGCGGAAGCATGAAGCCGAATTCGTCGCGTGGCAGCGGCTCGATGTGATGGTGCGCGGGCGTATTCGCGCGCTTGTAACACTCGCTGTGTTTGTCTTGAGCATCCAGCGGGCCGATTTGCAGGCAGTCGTCGTGCTGCACCAGGACCGGTTTGCCGTTGCCATCGAGCAGGTAACCGGACGGGGTATCCGCGAGGCAACCGAGGCTGATGGCAAACAAGGCCGCGCCGATGCCGTGATACAGCAGCGAGCGGGCAGGCAGTTTGGGCGTGTTGGGCATGGGCGCAGGGGTCGAAACCACGTAACGCGAAACTATATCAGAGTCGTCTGCCAGCGGCTTGCAGCGACACGCTAAAATGGCGATTCGCCATCAATCAACAAGCGATTCCGGCATGAACGAGCAGGACGACATACGGGCATTGCGGTGGGAACAACCGGGCTGTCTCAAGGTGCTGGACCAGCGCCTGTTGCCGGCCACCGAAACCTGGCTGACGCTGGAATCCGCGACGGCGGTGGCGGATGCCATCCGGCAGATGGCGGTACGCGGCGCGCCCGCCATCGGCATTGCAGCCGCCTTCGGTGTTGTGTTGAGTGCACGCCAGCATGCGTCCTTGCCGGCAGCCGGGCGGGTGGCGGCGATTCATGCCGACATGGATGGTCTGGCGGGTTCGCGTCCGACGGCCGTGAATCTTTTCTGGGCCTTGACGCGCATGCGCGGCTGCGTCGAGCGTCATGCGGGTGATCCGGGGGCGCTGTTGCGTGAAGCGCAGACGATCCTTGCCGAAGACCTGGCGCAAAACCTGCGCATGGGCGAACTGGGCGCCGGGCTGATCGAACCGGGTTCCGCCGTATTGACCCACTGCAACACCGGCAGCCTCGCCACCGGCGGGCACGGCACGGCGCTCGGTGTCATCCGTACCGCCTGGCGCGCAGGGCGGCTGAGCCGCGTGGTTGCCACCGAGACCCGGCCCTGGCTGCAGGGGGCACGGCTGACCGCCTGGGAACTCGCCCGCGACGCCATCCCGGTAACCCTGATTGCCGATTCCGCGGCGGCTACCACCTTGCGCGATGACGCGATCCGGTGGGTGATCG
>DASSOA010000146.1:0-10348 GCA_035701115.1 Gammaproteobacteria bacterium | reverse complement strand
AAGGCCGTCGCGGGTTTTCAGGAAGGCAATGAGGACGGGTTCATCGCGCGGCGCCGGCATCTCGACGCCCTGGACCGCGCTCGCACGCATCTTGATACGGCACAACGGCAACTCGATGCACGCGCTGGAGAACTTCTCGCCTAGGAGCTGCGTCTCGCACAACAGGCACTCGGCGAGATCACCGGCGAATTCAGTAATGAAGATCTTTTGACGCGGATATTTGCCAGCTTCTGCATTGGCAAGTAACGCGTCAATTTTGAAGCTGTTCGGCTTGTATGAATTCGACGCGGTTGCGCCCGTCGCGCTTTGCGCGATACAGCGCCTGGTCGGCGCGGGCGAGCGTCTCGTGAATGGCTTCGCCCGCGCGATACACAGCAATACCGATTGACACCGTCAGGGCGGCTTCGGCACGCGCCACGCGGAATTTGTTGTCCGCGATGCGAGTGCGGATGCGCTCCCCGCAGGCCAGCGTGCCCTGGGCGTCCGTCTCAGGCAGTACCAGCAGAAATTCCTCGCCGCCGTAGCGACCAAACGTTTCAGCTTCCCGGGCGCCGTCGCGACCGATCCGGTCCAGCTCGCGAATCTCATGACCCACCCGATCAGCGAATTCGCGCAGCATCTCGTCGCCGGCCAGATGACCATGCTGATCGTTGATATCCTTGAAGTGATCGATATCCATCAGGCATACGCCGAACCCGCGTCCGGTGCGCAGCGCTCTGGAACGTTCCGCTTCCAGGATTTCCAGTATGTGGCGCCGGTTGTAAACGCCCGTGAGGTCATCGTGAGTTGCGAGCTCGCGGTTGCGTGCGACCGCCTCGGCAAGTTCATAATTGCGACGCGCGAGCGTGTCGCGGAGCCGCCCGACGTAGCTGCCGAAGAATGCCAGCCAGATCAGCGTTGCAGCCAGAACCGCGAATTGCAGCAGTTCAAGCGAGAGTGGTCCGGCCAGCATGTGGGCGGCGGCTTCGTAGATGATAATCGCGCCATAGCCGGTAAGCGCGAATGCCGTCAGCAGCAGATACTGGCCGCGGCGCAGCCGGAAAATTCCGAACAGGAAAATTACAACATAGAGCAGCAGGAATATGCCGCGCACGCGCGGTGCGAATGCGACCAGCAACATCACCCAGAAGGTTGCTGCCAGCATCTGCGGCAGCGTGAGACTGGGATCGGCCGCACGCAGATTGAAGCCGCTGCGCAGCCAGACGAAGAACACCACATTGCACACCACCGTCAGCGCGATGCAGAAAGCGAACCAGTGCGGCGCGATGTTGATGTAACCAAGTGCATAGCAATAAAGCGTCAGGCTCACCCATAACAGATACGAAAGGGCCGCCATGAAAAAACGCTTGAGACGCAGCGCCTGCCTGGTGTCGTCCGGAAACAGCTGGAAGTGCACGGGGTTCCCTCTAGCGCAATCCCTCGACCGGGGAAAGTCGTCGCCGGAGAGTGCCACAATGCTGCTCGAAACCCAAGCCTTTGGTCCGGGCCGGCGATTTGCGGGAAACTCAGCCCAGAATCTTCTCCCGGCCATACAGCCGCACCGCCAGCCACATGAGTATGGCGCCCCCCGCGAGTGTGCTCAGAACGGACACGGATACGAAGGCGCCGCTCAGCGCTTCACCCTTGATCAGCGCAGTAATCAGCAGGTCCTGGCTGAGTGACGGCACCAGCATCATCCAGAGCCGTGGCTCGGTGGGATTGAATACCGTGGCCAGAACCGGCACCAGCGGCACGATCATGATGAACGAAAGCCACGTCTGAGCTTCCTTGTAACTTTTGGTAAACGACGCCACCACACACAGCAGCGCCGCGATGAACGCGCAAAACGGGATCATCACCAGAAACGACAGAATCGAGGACCACGGCGTGAAGCCTGCGGCGATGTTCAGTTTCGCGGCGGGAATCAGGCCCTGGCACCAGTACATTGCCAGTACATCCAGCGCGAGCGATACCACAGAAAAGACCGCGACCGCGGAAATTTTGCCGGCTACCAGCATGGCGCGCGGCGCTGCCGTACCGAGCAGCGGTTCCAGCGATCCGCGTTCACGTTCACCCGCGGTTGTATCAATCGCCAGATAGAACGCCCCCAGAATCGCGGCGAACAGGAAAAAGTACGGCACCATGCCAAGGATCAACGCTGCACGCGAGCGGGGCGTGGATACGTCAGCATCCTCAATCACCACCGGCGTGACTACGCGTGGGTCCACGCCGCGTGCCAGCAGACGCAGGTTTGCGATCGCGCGGCTGTATTCCTGAAGCAGATCGCGGGCACGATCAACGTCTTTCGCCGCTGCATCGCGCGACCGGTCCATCACCAGTTCCACCGGCGCAGGTTTGCCGGCACGGACGGCGTCCGCATATCGCTTGCCAATCACCAGGACGACGTTCTTCCTGCCCGTCCGCACCGCGTCGCGCGGATCCGGCGGCGCCGCCTGAATCACCGTGTTGTGCGCACGCAGATAGTGGATGAGGTCCGGCGCAAATTGCGTGCCGGCAACCGGCAACTGCAGCGGCTGGTCGAGATCGGCAACCCGCTTGTTGATCACGGTGTTCATCATTGCGGTATAAAAAACCGGGCCGAACAGCGGTCCGAACACCAGCACCGTGAGCAGTGTGCGCCGGTCGCGCAGGTTGTCGACGATTTCCTTCAGCATTACCGTGACGAAAGTGCGAATCACGACACAACCTCCGGCGACTCGCCCACGGCTTTGACAAAGGCTTCCTCGAGATCCTGTTCGCCGGTTTGCGCACGCAGCGCGTCAGGCGATCCGCGCGCGACGATCCGGCCGTGCGCGATAATAATAATGTCATCGCACAACGCCGCCACTTCCTGCATGACATGACTTGAAAACAGCACGCAGCGTCCCTGATCCCGCAATTTGCGGATAATGTCGCGCAAGGCACGCGTGGCCATGACGTCGAGGCCGTTGGTGGGCTCATCCAGCACAATGTTGTTCGGTTCATGCACCAGGGCGCGCGCCAGCGCGACCTTGATACGCTGCCCCTGGGAAAAACCCTTTGCGGGGCGGTCAGCGAATTCTTGCATCTGCAGCATGCCGATCAGATCGTCAATGCGCCGCTCCAGCTGCGCGCGGGGCAAGCCATTCAATGCGCCGAAGTAACGGATGTTTTCGCGCGCCGTCAGACGAGGGTACAGGCCGCTTGCATGCGGCAGCACGCCAAGCTTGAGACGCACCGCATCCGCCGCGGACGCCACGTCGGTGCCGTCAACCATCACCGTTCCGGCATCGGCGCGCAGCACCGTCGAGATGATGCGCAGCGTGGTGGATTTGCCGGCGCCGTTCGGACCCAGCAATCCGGTAATCTTGCCGTTTGGCGCCGTAAAGCTGACGTGCTGTACGGCACGCACGCTGCCGAAATGCTTGCTGATATCGCGTATCTCGATCATGGTGCGGGTCCGCTGAAACTGACGAAGAACGGAAACGGTTTGATGCGTGCCACGCAGGACACATCGAGGCCCTTGACCGAGGCCTGACGCACAAATTCGGCCATCAGGTGCGGAACGCAGCCACGAAACGCGTTGCCGTGCCCCTGTCCCGGCACCACGATCGACAGGCTGTTGGACAGTGTTTTGGCAGCATGCGCAGCATTGGCGGGCGGAGTAATCGGATCGTCTTCACCCGAGATCAGAAGCACGGGCTTGCCGGAAATCACCGGTTTCTTGAAATCCAGCGCCATGACGCCCCGCGGCCAGACGCTGCAGCTTTCTTCCAGCATGTGCGCTGTCCTGCCACCCAGGTAGGTGTTGGCTGACGTCTCCAGGGAGGCGGCATCGTGTTTGAAAAATGGCGCGTCCTCCGTACACAACACGGCATTGCTCATGCCCTGCGCGAGGCTGTTGCTAAGTTCGGCATTGAACAGCAGCGCGTTGCCGAGCAGCGGGGCGTAATCGTGCTCGACCCCGGCAGCATGAATCAGCAGCGGCAGCAATGCCGCCGTTTCGCTCTGGTAACTCATCAGTCTGATTGCGCTGGCCGCGTCGTCCCAGGTCAGTGTTCTCTGCAACGGCGCACCCGTCAGCGGATCGCGGACCACAAGCTTTGTGGGGTGATCGCGCAGGGTGCGCCGCAATGCTGCAAAGGTCTGCGTCAGATTGGGGAAGGCAGCATGGCAGACTTGCGATGCGGCGCAGCGCGCAAAAATCCGGTCCAGTGCCTGCTGGGCATCGAGCGAAACCTGCGGACCCAGGGCCAGGTCGGCCGGCACCACGCCGTCGAGGATCACGCTGCGCGTATGGTCCGGAAATTCGCGCAGATACTGCAGCGCCACGCGCGTGCCATAGGAAATGCCGTACAGATCTATGGTCCGGTAACCAAGTCTCGCGCGAACCGCATCGAGATCCTGCACGGCAACGCTGGTGGTGTAAAAGCGCGGATCGCCGGGCAGCTGTTTGAGACAGGCGCGGGTGTAGCGGATGATCTCGCTGTCGGAAGGAACCCGCGCCGCAGCCGGTGACGCCGGACAATCAAGACGGTTGGACTGTCCCGTGCCACGTTGATCCACCAGCACGATATCGCGTTGCTGACGAATCCGCGAAAACGCAGCGGCTTCCTGCACGAACGCATCGCTGGATGCTTCCCCCGGTCCGCCGGCGATGAAGAACAGCGGATCGGCGGCGGGCTCACTGGCACGCGCCGGCAACACGGCAACGTGCAGCAGGATGTGCTTGCCATCCGCTTGGGCGCGATCCTCCGGCACGCTCAGCGACGTGCATTGCGCCTGCAGGTGTTGCACCGCATCGGCACCACCGACCTGGCAGGGCACGAAGTCAGGCTGACCGGTCGAAACCGCCGTCGCTGGGGAAGCCGCCTGCATTCCGCAGGCGGCTGCAACCAGCAGCAACAGCCGACCGGCGAGCCGTGTCATCACGCACACCCCGTGCGCGATTTCCGATTGCCCATCAAGGCAACCACGACGGCCACGCCGACGCCGCAACCGACACCCCAGTTACCGGTTGCAATGGCAATCGCAGTTGCGACAGCAATACCCAGCGGCAGAACAAGATGGATACGGGACTTCATGGTGATGCTCCTGGTTTGGCAGCCGAGTCCGGCTCGGCGTGATTGAAAATGAAAATGTCTTCAATGGACGTGTCGAACAGTTTCGCGATACTGAATGCCAGCGGCAGGCTGGGGTCGTATTTTTCGGTTTCGATCGCATTGATCGTCTGCCGCGACACGTTGAGCCGCTCCGCGAGCTCCGCCTGCGTCCAGCGGCGCTCCGCACGCAATACGTGAATCCGGTTTTTCACTGGTACCGCCGACTGAGCCACGCGCGGGCCACCGCATAGATGAGCGCCACGCTGACCCAAGCCCACCAGCTGCCGACAGCCGGAAATCCCACGGAACCCTCGAGGAAGGTGTACGTCAGGCCGAGGAAGGCGGTCCCGGCGGCAGCAATGGCAAACGCCTCGGTGTGGATCCGCCGCTGCAGCTCATCCATCCGCGTCACTTGCCGGAACACCGACCAGATGACGAAGGCCGCCGGCACCATGGGGGAGATGGCCAGCGCGATCCGCAGCGGACCGGTAACCCCGCGTTTAAGCAACATGATCGACCCGATCAGGACCGCGGTATAGGCGAGACCGCCGATCAGGACCTCGAGCTGGTGACGTCGGCGGAGCTGGTCGGGTGTCATAGGTGTATTCGTTTTCATGGACACAGATTGTAGAGTACGCTAAACAATATATCAAGGGTCCTTTACTTTTTGTTAGCTGTACCGGACTTCCCGCCTAACGAGGCGCCGCTGCTGACCGCTGGTCATTCTGGTTTCCCGCCCGCGCCCAAGCGCCCCACTTGTGTATTTGCGTTGCCCCGATATGCTGGGCCGCAGTGGGGGAGGGGCGCATGCCGCGAGTCATTCACTTTGAAATCCACGCCGATGAACCCGAACGCGCCATGCGCTTCTATCATTCGGTGTTCGGCTGGGAATTCACACCGCTGCGCAACATGCCGGTGGAGTACTGGGCCGTGCGTACCGGCGAGTCGGGTCCCGGCATTGACGGCGGGCTCATGCGCCGCCTGACACCGCTCGACGGCGCGGCGGTGACCGCGTTCGCGTGCACGGTTGCGGTATCCGATCTGGACACCTATTTAATGAAAGTCGCCACCAGCGGCGGTCAGCTCGCGATGTCGAAAATGGCGATTCCGGGTTTCGGCTGGCTCGCCTACTGCAAGGATACCGAAGGCAATCTGTTCGGAATGATGCAGGCCGACGAATCCGCGCACTGACAACGAACGCACACACGTCTGTTTCAACATGGTCGCAACATATCGTTGCGATGTTTCAATCCGGATCAATTTCTGCTTCGCCGCCTGATCCTGGTCAAGGACATCCGTAATCAGCCGTCCTATGCTGGCCTTCCCTGAGTTTCCACGGAGGGAAGTGCCATGCGACTTCCAGGTTCTGTTCGCGGTCTCGCGTCGCTGTTCGTCATGCTGTTTGCCATCCTGCTGTCTGCGTGCGGAGGCGGCGGCAGCTCCATTCTTCTGCCGTCCACGACCGACTGCACCAACCCTCTCAATCAGTCGAGTACCCAGTGCGGACCGCTCGCCCTCAACCTGGGTGATGCGACAGGCGATTTCGCCAGCTACGTTGTGACCGTTGATCAGGTAACCCTGGTCCGCGACGACGGCGTGACCGTCAACGCACTTGCCGCGCCGGTCACCGTTGATCTGGCACAACTGGTTGATTTCAACACCCTGCTTGGCACCACCTTCGTACCCAGCGGCACTTACTCTTCGCTGTCGGTGAAGCTCGATTACACCAGCGCCGATATCGAAGCCGAAAATGCCAGCGGCAACCTTGTCAATCTCGCGCCGGTCGCGTCGGATGGCAGCGCAGTCGGCGTCATCACGCAGAAAATCGATTTGGGTACGGGAAACACGATTTCCGTACAAAGCGGCACGACCTCGGTCGCAACGCTCGATTTCGATCTGGAAGCGTCAAACACCATCAATCTCAGCGCCACGCCGCCGACGGTGACCGTTGGCGCGTTCCTGTTCGCCACAGCCAGCCCCGCCGCAATCGTGTATTCGCAGGCCTCCGGAAAACTGACCGCGGTCAGTACCGCGTCGAGCAGCTACACCATTGATGTCGTGCCGCTGTATTACACCGGCACCAAAACATTCGGTTCACTGACGGTGGCGACCGATTCCGCCACATATTTTGAAATCAACGGTGCCGACTATGCGGGCAGCGCCGGACTCCAGGCGCTCGCCGGCATGCAGTCCGGCACCATGACCCTTGCTTACGGCACAATGGATCCGGGCAAGAACCAGTTCGAAGCCAGCGAAGTGTATGCCGGCAGCAGCGTGCCCGGTGCGACACTGGATTCAGTGCATGGCTCGGTCACGGCACGCAGCGGCACACTGCTCACTGTGCGCGGCGTCACGTACATTCGCAGCAGTGGCACGACGATCTATCACAGCAGCGCTTCTGTGCAGCTCGGTACTGGAACGGTTGTTCACAAGGCGGGCGAACCGACGGCAACGCTGACGACCGGCGACATTTCGGTCGGGCAGCGTGTGGTTGTGCTCGGCACGCTGACCAACATTGATCCCGCGGCGCTCACGATGGATGCAGGCAGCACCTCCACCGGCTACGTGCAGCTCGCGCCGTCAGAAGTCGCAGGCACCGTGTTGAGTGAAAACGCCGGCAGCATCACGGCCGCGCTGTCCGAGATCAATCATCACCCGGTGTCGTGGTTCAACTTTGCCGGCACCGGCACCAGCGCCGCAGTTGATGCCGATCCTGCGAACTACGAGATCGCCACCGGTTCGCTCGATCTCGCTCAACTCACCGTAGGCGAAGCGGCCGAAATCGAAGGCTTCGTGCAGCCATTCGGTCTGGCACCGCCTGATTTCAACGCCGAGACCGTCGGCAACTACGTGACCTCACGCACGCGTCTCATAGTCAGCTGGCGGCCGAATGGCAGCGCGGCGCCCTTCACCAGCCAGAGCACCACCGCGCTGGTACTGAACCTCGCGGATCCGAATCTCGGGCCGTTTGCGCTGCTGCGCCAGGGTGGCGACACGACGGATCTCACCAGCCTTGCCGCATCGCCGACCATTGGGCCGCCGGGCAGTGGCACCGGTCTGTATGCCATCCGTCAGAACGGCGTCGTCACCGTGTATGTTTCATTCGCCGCCTGGGAGACAGACCTCCAGGGCCGCTTGAATGGCAGCACCGTCATGATCGGTCTGTTCGGCACCGGCGGCTATTCCGCCGCAACCAATACCTACACGGCAACGAAGCTGGCAGCCAATCTGAAATAAGCGGCCACCCGCCGCTTGCCCGGCACGTGTTCCAGGACGGAACCGCGCCGGGCCAACCGCCTTTTTTGGCGCCATGCTTTTGGCGCGCGCCGTTTGCGCATAAAATGCTCACCCCCGGCGCAAATCCTTAATCGCGACCCGCATGGACCATCCCCAGCAGTTTGAAGTCATCGTCATCGGTGGCGGCCACGCCGGCACCGAGGCGGCCCTCGCGGCTGCCCGCATGGGCGTGCGCACGCTGCTGCTGACGCATAACGTCGAAACCCTGGGTCAGATGAGTTGCAATCCCGCCATCGGCGGCATCGGCAAAGGCCATCTGGTGAAAGAGATTGACGCCCTCGGCGGCGTGATGGCGCGCGCCGCGGACCGCGCAGGTATCCAGTTCCGGATTCTCAATGCCAGCAAAGGTCCCGCGGTGCGCGCGACCCGGGCCCAGGCCGATCGCACCTTATATAAGAAGGCCATTCGCGGTTTCATCGAAAATCAAGCCAACCTCACCGTGTTCCAGCAGGCGGTGGACGATCTCGTCATCGAAGGCGAACGCGTAACCGGGGCCGTCACGCAGATGGGCCTGCGCTTCTTCGCGCCAGCCGTGGTGCTGACGGTCGGCACGTTTCTCGGTGGCCGCATCCACATCGGTCTCGAGAATCACGAAGGCGGCCGCGCCGGCGATCCGCCGTCCAACCGCCTCGCCAGGCGTCTGCGCGAACTGCCGTTCCGTGTGGGCCGACTCAAGACCGGCACGCCGCCGCGCATTGATGGCCGCAGTATCAATTTCGACGGACTCGACATCCAGCCCGGCGACACGCCAACGCCGGTGTTTTCGTTCATGGGTCACCGCGACGAACATCCGCGGCAGGTGTCGTGCCACATCACCCATACCAACGCACGCACCCACGACATCATCAAGGGCGGGCTGGATCGTTCACCGATGTACGCCGGTGTTATCGAGGGCGTCGGTCCGCGTTACTGTCCCTCGGTGGAAGACAAGGTGATGCGTTTCGCCGACAAGGAACGGCATCAGATCTTCATCGAGCCGGAAGGCCTGGATACGCATGAGGTCTATCCCAACGGCATTTCAACCAGTCTGCCGTTCGACATCCAGTTCGAACTGGTGCGCTCGATCAAGGGTTTCGAAAACGCACACATCACGCGGCCCGGCTACGCGATCGAATACGATTTTTTCGATCCGCGCGATCTCAGCTACACGCTCGAAACGAAATATATAGAAGGTTTGTATTTCGCCGGCCAGATCAACGGCACCACCGGTTACGAAGAAGCCGCCGCGCAGGGCTTGCTGGCCGGCATCAATGCGGCGTTGGCGGTGCAGGGCAACGAACCGTGGTGGCCGACGCGCGATCAGGCCTATCTCGGCGTGTTGATTGACGACCTGATCACACGCGGTGCGCCGGAACCGTACCGCATGTTTACGAGCCGCGCCGAGCACCGTTTGCTGCTGCGCGAGGATAATGCCGACCTGCGGCTCACCGAGACCGGTCGCAGGCTCGGTTTGATCGCTGATGCACATTGGGAGAAGTTCGCGGCCAAGCGCGAAGCGATCGAACGCGAAACCGCGCGCCTGCAGCGGATTCTGATACGTCCGTCCGATCTCACCGACGCCGACGCCATTAAACTGCTCGGTGCAGCGCTGACAAAGGATGCGCGGGCGCTCGATCTGCTGCGCCGGCCCGATGTCGAGTATTCGAAACTGGTGGCGCTCTCATGCGTCGGCTGCGCTGATGTCATGCCCGAGGTAGCGGAGCAGGTTGCAATCCAGACCCGCTACGCCGGTTACGTCGAGCGTCAGCGCGATGAAGTCGCCCGCGCCCGCCGTCAGGAAGAAACGACCTTACCGGCGGATTTCGATTTTGCGACGGTGCGCGGTTTGTCCAATGAGGTGCGTCAGAAACTCGAGCAGGTACGCCCGCAAACCATAGGCCAGGCATCGCGCATTCCCGGCGTGACACCGGCGGCAATTTCGCTGCTGCTGGTGCATCTCAAAAAGCGCAAACAGTCATTGCCCAAAATCGCCTGACGCAGCTGCGACCGAC
>DASSOA010000145.1:0-16844 GCA_035701115.1 Gammaproteobacteria bacterium | reverse complement strand
TTGGCGATCTCGTCGTTGGTAACCGGAATGTTGAAGGTATCGCGGAATTCCTTGAGGGCTTCGTCGTCGAGTTTCTTCTGCTGATGCGCACCCATCGCGCCCTGACCGCCACGGCCCATGCCGAAGCCTTTTACGGTTTTGGCAAGAATCACGGTCGGCTGACCCTTGTGTTCCACCGCTGCCTTGAATGCCGCATACACCTTGCGCGCATCGTGGCCGCCGCGATTGAGATTCCAGATTTCCTCGTCGCTCATGTTGGCGACCATCTCCAGCAGTTCCGGATACTTGCCGAAGAATTTCTCGCGTACGAACCTGCCGTCCTTGGACTTGAAATTCTGGTATTCGCCGTCCACGCATTCCATCATCAGTTTGCGCAACAGGTCATGCTTGTCGCGCATGAACAGCGCATCCCAGCGCGAACCCCACAATACCTTGATCACGTTCCAGCCGCTGCCGCGAAAATCCGCTTCCAGTTCCTGGACGATCTTGCCGTTGCCGCGCACCGGGCCGTCCAGGCGCTGCAGATTGCAGTTGATCACGAAAATCAGGTTGTCGAGTTTTTCGCGCGAGGCCAGTGAAATCGCGCCCAGCGATTCCGGTTCGTCCATTTCGCCGTCGCCGAGGAACGCCCAGACCTTGCGGTCGCTTTCCGGAATGAACCCGCGATGCTCGAGGTAGCGCATGAAGCGCGCCTGATAGATCGCCTGGATCGGACCGAGCCCCATCGATACGGTCGGGAACTGCCAGTAATCGTGCATCAGCCACGGATGCGGATAGGACGACAGACCGTCGCGCTCGACTTCGCGGCGGAAATTCAGCAATTGCTGTTCGGTAAAACGCCCTTCGAGGAAGGAACGGGCATAGATGCCGGGGGACGAATGTCCCTGGATGTAAACGAGGTCACCACCGTGTTCCTTGCCCGGCGCGCGCCAGAAATGATTGAAACCAACTTCATACAGGGTGCCTGCCGACGCGTAGGTCGCAATGTGCCCGCCGATACCGGTATGTTCCTTGTTGGCATGCACCACCATCGCCATCGCATTCCAGCGCAGATACGCTTCGATGCGTTTCTCGATGGCGCGATCGCCGGGGTACTGCGGTTCCTGATTGACGGGAATGGTGTTGACGTATGCCGTGTTGGGGCTGTACGGCAGGTAGGCGCCGGAACGCCGCGCTTCGTCAATCAGCTGTTCGATGAGGAAATGGGCGCGCTCCGTGCCCTCCACGCTCAGAACGGATGCCAGCGCTTCAGTCCATTCGCGGGTTTCCTGCGGATCCAGGTCGTCCTGCACTTTCGACATGTCATTCGCCATTGCAAATGCCCTTCAGTTTTAAAACGTTGTTGTGATACATCGGCGGCGCGCCCGCGTTGACGGACGGTAGAGAAGAGCCCGCGGCCCGGGGAAAAATGCGTCCCGTTGGTCTGCTTCTCGAACACACACCGCGGCGCCCTTTCGGCGGGGCACGAAGCCCTATATCATCGTGTGCCTGATGGCACCCGGGGGAGCACGAATGGCGCAAAACCTGCCGCAACCGCAAAAAATCAAGCTGAATCAAGCGCTAGCAGCGGCGGGCAAGGCGCAGATCGACGCTCTCGAAGCGCTTATTATACTGCTCCCCGCAACGGCGGACCAAAAGCCCTGGCCCGATTTCCCCTATGCGGAACGCCTGTGGAAAAAACGGCCACTGGGCAAGACCGGCGAAGCGGGCATGATCGTCCAAACCGACCTGCCCAACGAGTCCGGCACGACCGCGGTGTTGGGGGTCGTTGCCGACAAGGCTTCCCGGTTCGAACTTCTGACCCTGGCCCGCAAACTGGCTGCAAAGGCGCTGGAGCGAAACCCCGCGACGCTCGGCGTGCTGCTGCCGGGGATTGACTCGGCGCGACAACATGACGCCGCGGATGCGCTGGTGGCCGCACTGTATGCCGCCTGTTTTTCCGTACCGCATTTCAAATCCCGGAGCAGCGAGCCGCGCAAACTGAAAGCGGTTACGCTGTTCGGCCTTTCGCAACAACTCGATCTGACGCAAACGATCGCCGCTGCCGAAGGCAACACCCTCGCCCGCTGGCTGACGCTGCAGCCGGCCAATCATCTGACGCCCGGCCTCTATCGAGACTACCTCACCCGCCTGGCCGAGCGCGAAGGCTGGCATTTCGAATTCCTCGACCAGCGCAAACTTCAGGCATTGAAGGCGGGCGCGTTTCTCGCGGTCGCGAAAGGCAGCGAACCGCACGATGCCGGAATTGCACATCTGACCTACAAGCCCGCAAAGAGTTCTGCCAAAACGAAATCCGTGGCACTGGTCGGCAAGGGTATCTGTTACGACACCGGCGGCGTCAATCTCAAATCCGCGAAGAGCATGTTCGGCATGCACGGCGACATGCAGGGCAGTGCCGTGGCGCTCGGCACGCTGCTCGCACTGTCGAATCTCAACGTGCCGTTCCAGGTTGACTGCTGGCTGGCACTGTCGCGCAACGATATTGGCCCGCGCGCCTACACACAGAACGACGTCGTGACCGCCTCCAATGGCGTAAGCATCGAGATCGTGCACACCGATGCCGAAGGCCGCATGGTGCTGTCCGATACGCTGGCCATTGCGAGCCGTGGCAAACCCGGCTTCATGCTGGATTACGCGACGCTGACAGGGAGCTGCGTCACTGCATTGGGAACGCGTTACAGCGGCGCATTCTGCAATCGTGATGATCTCGTGACAGCTGTCATTCAGGCGGGACGCGCCAGCGGTGAACGGGTCTGGCCGTTCCCGGTGGATGCCGACTACGACGAAGCACTCGAAAGCCAGGTTGCCGATGTCAAACAGTGCCTGATCGAAGGTGAGGCGGATCACATATACGCGGCGCGTTTTCTGTCGCGCTTCGTCGGTAGCGACATCCCCTGGGTGCACATTGACCTTGCCGCCGGCGAACACAAGGGCGGGCTGGCGCATGTGCCGACGGAAATTACCGGTTTTGGCATCCGCTTCAGCCTGAATCTGCTGCTGGAGCAGAGAATGGCGCAACCATGACCGATACGCTGACGCTCACCCAGCCCGACGACCTGCACCTGCATTTACGTGACGGCGATGTATTGCGGGATCTGGTGCCGCATACGGCACGCCGCTTTGCCCGCGCCATCGTGATGCCGAACCTGAAGCCACCCGTCGTCACCACTGAACAGGCACTGGAATACCGTGAACGCATTCTGGCGGCGGTTCCACACCGGATGGATTTCACGCCGTTGATGACGCTTTATCTCACCGACAACACCCGTGCGGACGAAATTCATCGGGCCAAGGCAAGCGGTCACGTTTTTGCGGTGAAGCTGTATCCGGCCGGCGCCACCACCAATGCGGATTCCGGCGTCACCAACGTTGAAAAGCTGTACGGCGTGCTGGAAACCATGGCGGATCTGCGAATGCCCCTGCTGGTTCACGGCGAGGTGACTGACCCGGATGTGGACGTATTCGACCGGGAAACGGTTTTCATTGACCGGATTCTTGCACCGCTGGTCGAGCGGCTGCCGAATCTGAAGGTGGTGTTCGAGCACATCACTTCGCATGACGCCGTGCAGTTTGTGCTGTCCGCACCGGCGAACGTCGCCGCCACCATCACTCCGCAGCACCTGCTGCACAATCGCAACGCCATGTTCCAGGGTGGCCTGCGTCCGCATTACTACTGCCTGCCGGTTCTGAAACGCGAGCGCGATCGCAGCGCACTGATTGACGCCGCAACGGGCGGCAATCCGAAATTCTTTCTCGGCACCGACAGTGCCCCGCACGCACGTCATACGAAGGAAACGGCATGTGGTTGCGCCGGGATGTTCACCGCGCACGCCGCGATCGAACTTTACGCTGAGGTATTCGATGCTGCCGGCGCCCTCGACAGACTGGAAGCCTTCGCCGGTTTCCACGGTGCCGACTTTTACGGTCTGCGGCGCAATTCCGGCAAGATCACGCTCTCTCGCAGGAACTGGACAGTGCCCTCGACCTACCCGTTGGGTGACGCCGCGCTTGTACCCTATCGCGCCGGTGAAACCGTGCAATGGTCCCTCACCTGAAATACGGCGGAATAATGCCCGACAATCATGCCCCTCATCCCTTCTCGCGCCGGTTTCGCGGCTTCCTGCCTGTCGTGGTCGACGTCGAGACCGGCGGCTTCAACCACCAGACCGATGCCTTGCTTGAAATCGCCGCAGTCCTGGTGGACATGGACGACGCCGGAAACCTGCATCGCGGCGCGACGTTTGCCTACCACGTACAACCGTTTGAGGGCGCCAACATCGAACCGGCGGCATTGGCCATCACCGGCATTGATCCACATCATCCGTTACGCCCCGCCCTGCCGGAACGCGAAGCGCTGCGCCGGTTGTTCCGGGAAGTGCGCGATGCCTTGCATCATTACGATTGCACCCGTGCCGTGCTGGTCGGTCACAATGCGTTTTTCGATCTTGGCTTCCTGAATGCCGCGGTCGCGCGCAGCGAAGTCAAGCGCAATCCCTTTCATCCGTTTTCGAGTTTCGATACCGCAACCCTGGCAGGCGTTGCCGTCGGTCAAACGGTGCTCGCGCGCGCCGCGGAAACCATAGGGCTCGAGTGGGATGCCGCCGCTGCGCACTCCGCCGCCTACGATGCGGAAAAGACGGCGGACCTGTTCTGCGAAATCGTGAACCGGTTCAAGCCCGGTTTCGAGAAATACGCCCGGACCGATCATACTGTCTGGGATCCGGAACCGCAGGCCTGAGCGAAAAAATGCCCGCGCAAGCGGGCATTTTTCACTGGCGGTGCCAGCTCGCATCAGGAATGGGCGATTCCCTGCTCGTCGAACAATTTCATCAGTTCGCCGGACTCGAACATCTCGACGGTGATGTCGCAACCACCGACCAGTTCACCTTTCACGAACAGCTGCGGGAAAGTCGGCCAGTTGGAGAACTTCGGCAGATTTGCACGGATTTCCGGATCCGCCAGCACGTTGACGTGCCCATACCTCACGCCGCAGGCGTTGAGTACCTGCGATGTACGCGCAGAAAACCCGCACTGCGGAAAATCCGGGGTTCCTTTCATGTACAGCAGCACCGGATTTTCGGAGATCTGCTGCTTGATACGATCATTCACGTCCATACATCAATTGCTCCAGGGTAATTCAATGACAATCACGGCTGCGACTTGACCTCGATCTCCGAGATGACCTTCACCACGCCGCCTACGCTTTTCGCTACTCGAATCGCCTCGTCGCGCAGCGCCTCACTGGGCAAAGTGCCGCTCAAGGTCACCACGCGATTCCGGGTGACGACGTGCACGTCGAACGCTTTAAGACCCGTATCACCCAGTAATTTGGTTTTTACCGCGCTGGTCAGATACGAATCGTCCACAAAGCTTCCCACCTTCTGCCCTGCCATGGGCTGGTCCGCCTGATGTGAGGCGCACCCGCCCAGGGCACTGGCTGCGCCGATCCCGATGAAAACCAGTACGCAGAACTTGAGTCCGATACGCATGACGTTCTCTCCCGATGCCGCCGCATGAAACATCCGAACCCGTAGCCCTCGTGATTCAACCGAAGTTCCTGGCAGCGAATTCCCAGTTCACCAGGTTCCACCAGGCCTCGATATATTTGGGGCGTGCGTTGCGATAATCAATATAGTACGCATGTTCCCAGACATCGCAGGTCAGCAGCGGCTTGTCGCTGCCGGTCAGCGGCGTCTCGGCATTGCTGGTCTGGACCACGGCCAGCTTGCCGTCGGTTTTCTTCACCAGCCAGGCCCAGCCCGACCCGAACTGGCCGGCAGCCTTGTCGCTGAATTCTTTCCTGAAGGCGTCGAACGAACCGAATGACTGCTTGATGGCGTCGGCAAGTTTGCCGGAAGGTTGGCCACCGCCCTTTGGACTGAGGCTGTGCCAGTAGAACGTGTGGTTCCAGATCTGTGCCGCCTGGTTGAACATGCCGCCCTTCGCCTTCTTGACGATGTCTTCAAGCTTGGCATTCTCGAACTCGGTGCCCGGAATCAGGCTGTTGAGCTTGTCCACATAGGCCTTGTGATGTTTGCCGTAGTGGTATTCGAGGGTTTCCCTGGAAATATGCGGTGCCAGGGCGTCCATTGCGTAGGGAAGTGCGGGCAGTTCATGGGTCATAGCCATCTCCTCTTCTTGATTCCCGGGGAATCGTTTGGAAATAAGGTCGGCGAAAACGCCGTTCAAGACGGTAAAATGCCAACCGGGATTGGACAAAGTCTAAACCTCCGGCCCCGTACCGGCAAGCTGACACAACATTGCGAAGTCATTACCTGGAAGAGTTCTTCAATATGGAAACCAGAATTCCAGCCGATCTTTCCGACACGGTCCGCCGCGCGCTGGCCGAAGACATCGGCAGCGGCGACCTGACGGCGGGCCTGATTGAGCCTCAACGCACGGCGCGTGGCAAGGTTACCTCTCGCGAAAATGCCATTCTGTGCGGCCGCGAATGGTTCAACGAAGTGTTTCGGCAACTCGACCAGCGTGTCCGGGTACACTGGTCGGCGCAGGACGGCGATGCAATTCACGCTGACCAGGTGATATGTAACCTGGAAGGCCCGGCGCGGGCAATGCTGACCGGCGAACGCACCGCGCTTAATTTTCTGCAGACGCTGTCCGCCACTGCAACGGCAGCACATCGTTATGCCGACGTGGTCCGCGGCACCCGCGCAGTGATTCTCGATACGCGCAAGACCCTGCCCGGCCTGCGCAGCGCACAGAAATACGCGGTACGCTGCGGCGGTGCCCGCAATCATCGCACCGGTCTTTACGATGGCATTCTGATCAAGGAAAATCACATCATGGCCGCGGGCGGAATCACGGCCGCGGTAACGACTGCGCGCAAGCAGGTCTCCGGCATTCCGGTAGAAGTCGAAGTCGAGAATCTCGATGAAGTTCGCGAAGCACTCGCGGCGGGCGCGGATATTCTGCTGCTGGACAATTTCCCGTTAGCCAGGCTGCGTGAAGCGGTGGCGATAAACGCGGGGCGCGCCAAGCTCGAGGCTTCCGGCGGGATTGACATGGTGCAGTTGCGAAACGTTGCCGAAACGGGCGTTGACTACATCTCGATCGGATCGCTCACCAAGCACGTGCAGGCGGTGGATCTTTCGATGCGTTTCGAGCTGGATGCTGACGCACCCTGAGTCATTCAGACCTGGAAATCCGGAATGCCGCGCAGCAACCGGTCGCATTCGATCTTTTCCAGCGGTGTGCTGAAAAGATATCCCTGCATTTTCGAACAGCCGCCCTTGCGCAACTGCTTCATCTGAGCCACGGTTTCGACCCCTTCCGCGATCACATCGAGGCCAAGGTTCTCCGCCAGCGTAATGATGGTGCGGGCAATCGCGGCATCCTGATCGCTCTTGGCGATTTCCTCAACAAAGGCACGATCAACCTTGAGGACGTCGACAGGCAGCCGTTTCAGGTAAATGAATGAAGAGTGCCCGGTACCGAAATCGTCGAGCGCAATGCGCACGCCCAACTCCTTCAAGCCACGCAGCAGGCGGATGCTGCCTTCCATATCCTGCATCACCAGACTTTCGGTGATTTCCAGTTGCAGGATGCCGGGATCCAGCTTCGATTCCTGCAAGGCATTGCGTACGAATTCCAGCAGGTTACTGGAGGCAAACTGCCGCACCGAGAGATTCACGGCCAGATGAAACGGCCGGCCGTCCACCGCGTTATGCCATTCCTTGGCCTGCATGCAGGCTTCGCGGATCACCCATTGACCAAGCGGCACAATCAGTCCGGTTTCTTCAGCAAGCGGAATGAATTCCGACGGCCAGATCAGACCCCAGTCCGGATCGAGCCAGCGCACCAGCGCCTCGACGCCAACCACGCCGCCGCGATCCACGTCGAATTGGGGCTGGTAGTGCAGCACCATCTCCATGCGTTGCAAGGCCTTGCGCAAGGCATTTTCGCGTGACAGGTGCAGCATTGCCTTGGCATGCATGTCCTGGGTAAAGAACTGGTAATTGTTGCGGCCGCGATCCTTGGCCTTGTACATCGCGATATCGGCATTTTGCAGCAACACATCAGCGTCCTGGCCGTCACCCGGACACAGACTCAGACCGATGCTGCAGGTCAGGTTGGCCTCGGTTTCGCCGAGCAGAATCGGCTCGGTGACTGATTCCAGGATGCGCTCACATATCGTAGTGACGGTTTCGATGTTGTGGCATTCCTCGAGGATCACCGTGAATTCGTCGCCGCCCAGTCTTGCAACCGTGTCCCCGGCACGCACACACGCCAGCAGGCGCTTGCCGATGGTACGCAGCACCGTATCGCCGGAATGATGCCCCAGCGAATCGTTGATGTTCTTGAACCGATCCACGTCAATAAACAGCAGCGCCACATTCTGCTTGCTGCGTCGCGCCTTCGACAGCGCCTGAGTAAGTCGGTCCATGAACAATGCACGGTTGGGCAGCCCGGTCAGGCGGTCGTAGTTGGCAAGCTGCCGGAAGCGTTCTTCGGCTTGACGCCGGTCGCTGGCGGTGATGGCAAGCGCCACGAAATCGGCCAGCGAACTCGCAAAGCTGGCTTCGTCACGGGTCCATTCGCGCGCGGCCCCGGTGTGCTCGTGAAAAATGACACCCCTGACGCGCTGTCCATGCCTGAATGGCGCACCGAGGATCGCCGTGACGCCGTTGGGCCGCAGATACTCGCTGAGAAAGCCCTGCAGGCGGGTATCGGTGCTGACGTTGCTGATCGCGCAGGTCCGGGTTTCCTGCAGCGACTTGAACAATTCGGGACAGCGTCCATATTCAATGATCATGT
This sequence comes from Gammaproteobacteria bacterium, assembly GCA_035701115.1. Lineage (GTDB taxonomy): Bacteria > Pseudomonadota > Gammaproteobacteria > Natronospirales > REEB76 > DASSKW01. The sequence continues at coordinate 8,069 of DASSOA010000145.1, read as the reverse complement.
TTGCCGGGTTGTCGTGCTGCCCGTTATCCAGCACGTGTACACAGCGCAGTGCCCTGCTTTCGCCATCAAAAAACCAGACGCTGACACGTTTGCAGCGGATCGCCTGCACCGCTTTTTCGCAGATCACGTGCAGCGCGCTTCTGACGTCGCCCGCCGATATGCTGGATTCACGCGCGAGTTCCAGCAATGACTGGCTGTGCCGGCGCATGCGTTCTTCGCCTTCGCGCAGTTTGGTTTCAACGCGCGTACGCTGCGACGATTCGCCGGTCAGTTCATCCACGATACCGGCGTACGAAAAACGCAGTCGCAGACCCTGTTCAATCTGGATGCCGGCACGATGGGCAATAAACGCAAGAAAGATGCCGATCAGCACCGCGAAGCCGGCAATGGCGAATGTTATCAACTGCATGTCGAGCAGCAGCCGCAGCACGATGAAGCCGAGTACGCTGACCGCAAACGCCAAATAGTGTGTGAATCTCGGCGACAGCACCGGCACTGCGACCGCCGCGACCGTGGCCAGCATCAAAGCGTCAAATGCCTGATGCAGTTGTGACTGCGGGTGGTAAAGCAGAATGCCGGCGCTGCCCCACGCCAGACCCAGCAACACCGTTGTAACCAGGTAGCCGCGCGACCATGCTCCGCCGCGATCTGCCTCGATCGTACGCAGGCTGAAGCCGACCGCCATACCCACCCGGACAATGCTGACGGCGACAACGGCCAGCACCCAACCTGCGAGCACCGCATGCGGCACGTCATTCCAGAACAGCCACATGGCCACGCATGCACCCAGCGCGGCCGGCAGGTCGGCCCATTTCCCGAAATAAAACAACAGATTGGTCTGCTCTGCGCGAACCTGACGGTCCACTTCGGCGTTATTGATTTCCGGACAGACCGCCGTGGTTATGGGCACGCACCGGGCTCCTTGTTGTCAGCGCATGAACTATGCGCGGTACCAGTATGAATCGGAATCCATTCAAAACACGCCTCGGAGGCCCGTCTTGAGGGGCACCCCGTGGCTGGCCATTTTACTTAATCTGGGCCCGTTGTACAGACTCCGGCGCGAAAACCGGCACTGAAAGCATGCCCTGTGCCAAAGGCCTGGATCAAGTCCCGGGAATCGGTCGGAGAACAGCGAGTTCGGTGATTTGGAGGGCCCGAACCAAGCCGCTGTGGCTTTAAAAAAGCACTTGGATCAAGGGTCGGTCTGTCCGTGAAGCAGCCGCGCCATGCCCGAGGAGGGCTGAGGCCTGGCATAAAGGTAACCCTGTCCCAGCTTGCAACCCAATTCACGCAGGAACGCGTGCTGTTCCTGGGTTTCCACCCCTTCGGCGATGACCTTGATGCCGAGATGACTGGCCATGGCGATGATGGCACGGATGATAGTTGCCTGATCGGCATCGGCCGGCAGACCGGTAACGAATGAACGGTCAATCTTGAGATAGTCAATCCGGTAGTTGTTGATATAGCTCAGCGATGAATAGCCGGTACCAAAATCGTCCACTGCGATGTCCACACCGAGATCATGCACCTGCTCAAAGATTTCCTGAACCTGCGTTTCGTTGTTCATCATCAGGCTTTCGGTGATTTCCAGCACCAGGCTGTGCGGGGCAAGCTGATTGCCAAGCACCGCTTCGGCAAGCTGATCGACAAAGTCGGCCTGCCGAAGCTGCCGGACGGAAATATTTACCGCGAGATGGACGTCGGTATAACCGGCCTCTTGCCAAGCGCGCATCTGCCGGCAGCCTTCGCGCAAGACCCATTGTCCGAGCGGCACGATCAGGCCGGTTTCCTCCGCCACCGGAATGAAACGCGACGGCGGCACCAGTCCGAGCTCGGGATGCTGCCAGCGCACCAGCGCTTCCACGCCGAGCACCCGCCCCGAATCCAGGTCAATATAAGGCTGATAGTGCAACAGCAACTCGTCATGCTTGATAGCGTGCCGAAGTCTGGTGCCGAGCAGAAACATTTCCGCAGACGCCCGGTTCATTTCCGGGGCATACACTTCCCAGGCGTTGGGTGCGCGCTGCTTGGCCCTGGTCAGGGCCAGATTCGCGTGTTTGAGCAATCCCTCGGCATCAGTGCTGTGCGCAGGAAACAGCGCAATGCCAATACAGGCGGACAGATACAACTCATGATCGGCGCTGCTGAACGGCTGTTCCAGCGCGCGCAATAATTGCTGCGCCAGTCGCGGCGCCGCCGATGCTGCGCCGGCTTGCTGCACCACGATGCAGAAGCTGTCAGATCCGATGTGATAAACCGTGCTGGCCGGAGCGGCGTGGCGCACCAGGTTCTGGGCATATTGCTGCAGCAGATCATCGCCGACAAGGCTGCCAAACGACTCGTTGATAATCTTGAAACCATCGAGATCAATTGCAAAAACAGCCAGCTCGGTATACTTCTGCAACGACAGTTCAACCGCATCGGCGAGCTGTTGGTCAAGCACCTGCTTGGCAGGCAAACCGGTGAGCTGATTGTGGCGGGCCAGGAATGCCAGTTGCTGCTCATATTGTCTGAGTCGGGTCAGATCACTGATGACGGCCACGTAATGACTGACATTTCCTGTCGTATCGCGCAGTACGCTCAGGCTCAACAGCACCGGAAGCTGGTTGCCATTGGTATGCCGTACATCCACTTCGCCCTGCCAGCGTCCATCCCGATGCACGGTATCGAGCAGCTGCTGGTGCACTTCGTCGCCGAGTACGATATCGCTAGTGAACGACCAGGGTTTACCCGTCAGATCGCATGACGGCCGGCCGGTAAGTGCCGTGTAACCGGGATTGACCGACACCACAAGCATATTGCGGTCGAGCACGACCAGCCCTTCCGGAATGCATTCGATGGTGCGCGCGGCCAGTTCGAGTTTTTCCTCGGCCGCGACCTTGTCCGAGATGTCAACCATGGCGCCGACCATGCGCAGCGCTTTGCCCGTGGCATCGTGCACCACCAGTCCGCGATCATAAACGTGCGCATAACTGCCGTCACCGCGCTGCAATCGGTAACGGCTCTCCCAGAAACCCTGCCCGCGCTGAATGTGCGCGTAAATGCTTTGACGCACCCGCTCGCGATCATCGGGATGCAGATGTTCTATCCAGTCACTGATGTAATTCGCTCTGGTATGCCCGAAAACCTTTTCCAGACCGTCGTTGTGCCAGGTCTCGTTGGTGTCGAGGTCCCAGTCCCAGATCACGTCGGTGGTAACGGTGCTCACCAGCCGCAGCCGTTCCTCACTCTCGCGCAGGGATTCCTGCATCGCCATGCGTTCGCTGATATCTATTGCCAGCGCAACAAGACAGTAGCGGCCGCCAACGCGGGCACGGCGTCCGTTGAACAAACACGGCAGGCTGTCCCCGGATTGAGGGAAAAACGGAATTTCCAGATTGATCTTGCCGCGTCGGAATGCGCTTGAGATCCCGCGGCGGAATTCTTCCTGCTGGCCGGCCGCCACAAAATCCCACACCTTCATCGCGACGATTTCACCGGGACTGAATCCGCTGCGACGTTCGAGCTCCTTGTTCCAACGCAGCATCCGCCCTGTCTCATCGAACATGAAGAACATGCCCGGCAGCATGCCCAGCAGGCTGCGCGTGACGCTGTTGTCATCTTCCAGAACAGGCTGACGGCCGGCGGTGTTATCGTCGTTGTTCTGTTCGTGCATGGTCCGCTCTTCTTGTTCGAAGTGGTGGCCTTAAGATAAAAATCCCTGTCTATCCGGGCGGTTGTGCACCAGGCGCAATTTTGGGTCTTTTTGCCCAAAACTTATTTATAGCTGCTTTATGGAAATTAGCAACCGAAAATTTCAGGATTTGTGCAAATTTTCGTCAAATCAGCATAAATAGATGTTTTTTTGCCGTTGAAGATTTCCCGCTTGAGCATTTAATCGGCACACCTGCGGCATCGAGCGGCTTCCGGACAAACAAAAACCCCGCACCGATTCCGGTGCGGGGTCGTGGTCATCCGGCAGTGCGAGACCGGCTCGTCAGTCGGTCGTGCCGCCCCCGGCAAAATTCAAAACCGTTGCCTGAATATCGTTTTGAAGATCGCGGCTCACCTCTGCCATAAGTCGCTGCTGCGCCAGCGCCGGATCGCTGCCGGAGACCTTGAGTTCCCAGCGGCGCACGCCGTGAGCCTTTCCCTCGCCGTCCAGACTGACCTGCAGGCTGCCGGTGATCCAGTACCAGCCATCGCGCGGCGGCAACGTGTCATAACCGAGATGGGCGGTCATCGTGTAGTCCGCGTTGTCGGAAACGGTAAATCCGGCGCCGGCAAGTGCACCGGCAAGCGCCTGCTGCACCGTCGCTGCGTCCTTGCCATCCGCCACGGCCTTGATACTGAGGCGCGCGAGCAGTGCCGCGCGGTCGCCTTGCAATTTGCCAAGCGTCCAGGCAGGCGGCATGCCGCGCCCGGTAATATCAACCACCTGCAGTTCGCTCTGCAGTCCCGCGCGTTCCTGCTGCGCCTCAACCGCGTGCGTGGCCGCCGCGATCTTCACGAACAGATCGCTGCTGTGCTGAGCCTGATCCAGATAGGCGCGCGTATTGGCATCGAGGTTGGCAATCTGCGTACGCAAAGCCGCGTCAGCTTTTGCCCGCGACAAGGTTGCGAGCGCGTAATAAACGCCCGTCTGCGGATCCTGCCAGGTCCCGGAAATCTCGACACCACTCAGTACCTCATGGGTGCGGGTGCTGATATTACGGCTGACATCCATGGCATTTTTAGTCACGGTTGCGCTGGCTGCCGAATCGGTTTGCGAAAACGAAGACACATCCCGACTCTGCTCGCTCACGGTAACCGAAAACGTCTTGGCCAGATCAGCGCGGGCGCGATCTTTCGCCACGGGCAATTCATCGGCCTGACCGCGCCCGGTCAGGTAGCGTGCGGCCGGATACTGCGAACTTTGCCCCAGCAGCCAGTCGGGCCGGGCATCGGGCTTCGGAGACTGGCTGCAGCCAACCAGCAGCGCCAGCAATGGAATTGTCATCCAGACAGGCAGTGCGCATTTGTTCACGATGAAATCCTCTCTCTGCAACTAGTAGGAAACCGCATGCCAGGCCGCGAAGGTCATGCGGCCGGGACTGATCACCACATTATCAAACGATTTGCTGTCCACCGCGTTGCCCCCGTGGCCGAGCAGGGACACCCTGAGAGTGTAAGTGCCGGGTGCAAGCCGCAGCCGCGCCAGCTGGATATCGTCGGGCAGCGTGTTCCAGATGCGGGTATCGGCCTGATCCACCGCGGTGCCGATGAAACTCAACAGCGCGCCCATGCCCTGTTCTTTCTTGTCCGCCTGATTGGCGACCGCCTGCCGCGCCACGTTGCGCGAAATCTCGTAAGCAGTGAGACGCGGCAATTCGGCACTGAGCGCCCGGGTTGCGTCATGCATCACACTCTCTACCTGGGTGGTCAGCGCGGATTTCCCGCCAATTTCAAGTTCCGCACCGGCAATGTCCGGTGTACGGCGCTGCAGCCGCGGAAGAGAGATACTGAAAAGATGACCGTTGACAGGATCCTGGACAACGCTCGTAACGGCGAGCTTTGCGGGAGCCAGCCCGTTACTCAACACAAATACGAGCTGCCCTTCGGGATCGTCGCCGGACATCGCAACGGGCGGCCAGCTGCTCAGGCCGAACCGTTGCTTGTAATCATCCCGTTCCTGACTGAGCCCGAGATAATCTGCAAACCGGCACAGGCTGAGCTGCAAATCGTGCGGTATGTCGCTGTCGGCCACGCCTTCACGACGGTACGCATGATATGCCTTGCGATATGCGATCATCGCATCACTCCAGTCCCCGACATCCTCATACACCAGCCCGGAGAAATAGCGGGCAAATGCATCGCCACCATGCGGTGCGGCATCGGTCCCGGGATACAGGCGTTTCAGCATGTCGTCAATCTGCTGAACTTCGACGCGCGCCGAATCCGGATCGTTCATCTGCAGGTAATTCAAACCGAGATACACGTGCAGCAGAAGACGCTCGTACAGCTCGCCCTGGTAACTGCGCAGGTTTTCGGTAAGCGACAGCGCCGCGGCATTCTCGCTGATACTGGCTGCTTCCAGAAAATTCATCAGATGCTTGGCCTGCTCGAACGCATCCGAGCTCGCCGCGTAATTGCCTTGCATGCGCAGAATCATAGCCTTGTCGAGCAGATAGAGCGCCTGGTCGCGACCACCCTTCAGCGATTGCAACGCCTTGAGTGCCGCCGCGGGATTGTTCGCAACCAGCGCTTTGTCCACCTGCTGCATGCTCGCCTGGTACGTCGCGCACCCGCCCAGTGCAATTAGCAACGCACACACCAGCAGGCGCACACATCCGCTTCCGGCTCCACGGCTCAGCATGGAGCGGCTCCCATCCAATCCGTCATTGTCGGCCTGCTATCAGGGACGGAAACGCGCGTGTTCCACCACCTTCTTGATCTTTTTCTGACCGAGCCATGCGATGACGTTGTTGTGCATGTTGATCAGCTGCAGGTCCACCTGATAGTACTTCACCGCCTTGTCCCCTGCGGCATCAATGATGGTGTTGATTGTGCCCTGCATCATGTAGTCGGCACCGATCTCCTGCCCCATCGCGCTGCGGGTGGACTCGCTGGCATTCAGGTCCTGATCCTGGCGCTCCTGCCGGATCTCGCCACGCTGCACGGATGACGCAACGAACTGGACCTTGCCGGAATTGATCAGCTCGCGCTGCATGTCGTCTATAAACGTCGACACGCTGATGTGCTCCGAACTCAGGTTACGAATATCGCCGACGATCACGGTGGGTTGCTGGCCGCCGTGTCCGCGCTCCCAGTTGCCGAGCCACGGATCGCCCAGCATTTCGCTGATCATCTGCTGCGCGGTGAGGTTGGCATCCGTGTCATTCCAGTAGCCCGACACGTCCGTGACCTGATCCGGGGAAATGCGCTGCACCGAAGGCGTAGTGGCACACCCGGCCACACCGGCGATACAGATTGCGGCGATGACGGTAACAGCATGGCGAACTGCGCGAATCATTGATTGCCTCCGGTGGCGGTCTTGTCAAACAGATTGTCGGCGTGTGCGGCAAAATAATCCTTGAAGGCGGCATTCATCTGTTGCGAACCGGCCACCATTTCCTTGACGTGTTTCATGTCGAGTTCGGCCAGGCTCCAGATGGTCCCGGTTTTCGGATCGCGCCAGTGCGCGATGATTTCGGCGCCGCTCACATTCTGGTTGGTAATGCTTTCGATCTGACGGGATACAGAAGATTCATTCTGCTGATCCGCGCCGGTACCGGCCGACGCGGTGTAATCCTGCGAGGCCACCTGCATGATGGAAGACAGCACGCGCGCCACTTCCGCGCGCGCACGGTCATCGGCGGTTGAGGTCTGCAGTGACAAATCATTCATGTTCGGCGCGGAGCCAATGCCGTGGATCAGGCGCCGGTCGTGATCGTCCAGCGCCTGGCTGCCCTGATTCACCCAGTCAGGTGCACCCGAAATGCCGAGATTGCTTTTCACCGTCGTCCGGCTGGAACAGGCGGCCAGCGCCAAAAACAGAGCGACTAGGGAAACGATCCGCAAAGTACGTGAGCTGAACATTGTAGGTATCTCCTGATCGTTGAAGCTGCGCGATTGGTGCGCCTGACACGCGCCGCGTTAATGCTACGCCAGCGCGGCGTTGAAGGCACGCCGGAGTCGCACCTGCCGAACAACGCAACCGCCCTTGCGGCACTGAAAACGCACGACCGGCACTTACGTGTACCCGTGGCGCAGGGTCAGTATGTTGCATGTACTCAAAAAGCGGTACCCTTTGTCACATGAAAACCGTGTCATGGATTGTCGCTTTTCCGCTCGCAATTTGTGCGCTGCTTTCAGCCTGTACAAGCTACGCGCGACACGAGCATTCCCGGGTACTGGCCACCGCCAAACAGGACGACGCTGCCTGCCAGGCGCAGGGGTGGCGCTTCCCGGAACCACGCTACGTCACCTGCCGCATGGACTTGCAGGACGCCCGGCTCCACCGCGACTGGATGAATCTGCAACTCATGCACCAGACCCAGGCCCAGCCAACCGGAATTCCGCCGGCCTACCCCTATAAGGAAACCTACCGT
>DASSOA010000144.1:0-7964 GCA_035701115.1 Gammaproteobacteria bacterium | reverse complement strand
GGCGGAACACCTGGTCGGGCGGCAGGGGTTGGGTGTCGGCGCGAGCAAGCGCGGGCAGCAAGCCGGCAAGAGTCAGCAACAACCCGAGTAGAGCCTTGTTCTTCATTGTGTGTTTTCCGTAATCCAGTTGAGATAGGCCGGTAAGCCTTGAGTCACAGCCAACGCGATGATTTCGGGGACCTCATAAGGATGAAGTGCCCGCAACCGTTCGGCCAGAGCCTCGAAGCGGGCCGCGGTGGTTTTGATGACCAGCAGGCATTCCGGTTCTTCCTGAACCGCACCCTGCCACCGATATATAGAGGTCAGCCCCGGTACCAGATTCACGCACGCAGCAAGGTGGTCCTCAACCAGCGCGCGGGCAATCCGCGTGCCTGACTCGCGGTCAGGGACGGTGCACAGAGTAACTATATGATTTTCCTGCATAAATTAAGTTTCAATCCGCGCCTTGCCGGGTCTTGACTCCGGAATTTTCGCCGTTATTATTAGCACTCATTCGGGAGGAGTGCTAACACTCCTCGCGTAGCCTTATTTGGACCCCTGAACTCGGGAAAACATTTCGGGAGGAGCATTCCATGAAAATCCGTCCATTACACGACCGCGTGATTATCAAGCGCGTGGAGTCTGAAACCAAGTCAGCCGGGGGCATCGTGATCCCCGATAACGCCGCCGAAAAGCCGATGAAGGGCGAAGTGATCGCCGTCGGCAAGGGCAAGATCCTTGAGAACGGCGACGTGCGTCCGCTCGACGTCAAGGTCGGCGACAAGGTGCTGTTCGGCAAATACAGCGGCAATGAAGTGAAGGTCGATGGCGACGAACTGCTCGTGATGCGCGAAGAAGACATCATGGCAATCATCGAAGGCAAGTAAGCCTGACGCCAGCGTTACCGGTAATCAATTCTGTTAAGCGAGGAAGATCACAATGAGCGCAAAAGACGTGAAGTTTGGTGACGATGCGCGCCAGCGCATGGTCCGCGGCGTCAATGTTCTGGCGAACGCGGTCAAAGTCACGCTCGGCCCGAAGGGCCGCAATGTGGTGCTGGAGAAGAGCTTCGGCGCCCCGACCATCACCAAGGACGGCGTATCCGTCGCCAAGGAAATCGAACTGAAAGACAAGTTCGAAAACATGGGCGCGCAGATGGTGAAAGAAGTCGCGTCGCACACCTCCGATGAAGCGGGCGATGGCACCACCACCGCCACCGTGCTGGCCCAGGCCATCATGCGCGAAGGCCTGAAGGCCGTCACCGCCGGCATGAACCCGATGGACCTCAAGCGCGGCATCGACAAGGCCGTGCACCACGTGGTGGACGAGCTGAAGAAGCTCTCCAAGCCGTCTTCGGACAACAAGTCCATCGCCCAGGTCGGCACCATCTCCGCCAACGGCGACGAAGCCATCGGCAAGATCATCGCCGAAGCGATGCAGAAGGTCGGCAAGGAAGGCGTGATCACGGTTGAAGAAGGGTCGGGTCTCGAAAACGAACTCGAAGTCGTGGAAGGCATGCAGTTCGACCGCGGCTACCTCTCGCCGTACTTCATCAACAACCAGGCCAACATGAACTGCGAGCTGGAGAATCCGTACGTGCTGCTGCACGACAAGAAGATCTCCAACATCCGCGAAATGCTGCCGGTGCTCGAAGCCGTTGCCAAGGCCGGCCGTCCGCTGGTGATCGTGGCGGAAGACGTGGAAGGCGAAGCGCTGGCCACCCTCGTGGTCAACACCATCCGTGGCATCGTCAAGGTTGCCGCCGTGAAGGCGCCGGGCTTCGGTGACCGTCGCAAGGCCATGCTGGAAGACATCGCCATCCTCACCGGCGGCACCGTGATCGCCGAGGAAGTCGGCCTGTCGCTCGAGAAGGCCACGCTGAACGATCTCGGCACTGCCAAGAAGATCGTGGTGGAGAAGGAAAACACCACCATCATTGACGGCGGCGGCGAGAAGAAGAACATCGAAGCGCGCATCAAGCAGATCAAGACCCAGGTCGAAGAGACCAGCTCCGATTACGATCGCGAGAAGCTGCAGGAGCGGGTCGCCAAACTCGCCGGCGGCGTCGCCGTGATCAAGGTCGGTGCCGCGACCGAAGTCGAAATGAAGGAAAAGAAGGCCCGCGTCGAAGACGCGCTGCACGCGACGCGTGCCGCGGTGGAAGAAGGCGTGGTCCCGGGCGGCGGTGTCGCGCTGGTGCGCTGCATCAAGGGCCTCGACAAGGTCAAGGGTGACAACGAGGATCAGAACACCGGTATCGCGATCCTGCGCCGCGCCATCGAAGAGCCGCTGCGTCAGATCGTGCAGAACGCCGGCGGTGCACCGGATGTGGTGCTGGCGAAAGTGGCCGAAGGCAAGGACAACTTCGGTTTCAATGCCGCCACCGACCAGTTCGGCGACATGATCGAACTCGGCATTCTGGACCCGACCAAGGTCACCCGCACTGCGCTGCAGAACGCGGCTTCCGTTGCCGGTCTCTTGATCACCACCGAAGCGATGGTGAGCGAGCTGCCGAAGGAAGAGAAGCCGATGCCGGCAGGCGGCGGCATGGGTGGAATGGGAGACATGGACTACTAAGTCGCCCGATCGAGTCGGACTGATGTCTGAAAGAACGAAGGCCCTGCAGAAATGCAGGGCCTTTTTCTTTGCGCAAACCGTCGCTCTGAGCGTAGGTGATTACTGGCCGAGGATTTATGTATGAATGATTTAGTGCCACCTTCTAGACGCGCTCTTCGTGAAGTGTTGTCACTTTCAGATGACATCCAAAGAAACATCGAATTAAATGAGATCGTCCAATTCACGACGTTTCGTTGAAATAGTCGGTAGCCATTTGAGGTTTATAGGCGACAGACTAGATAGCGTATTTTGTGCAGCGCAGAAGGGGTCGCACGCAGTGGTTGCCAAAGAAGAGGCAGATCGCTACGTATGTGTATACATATCTTATAACCGGCGATATCTTAAGTTTACAATCATTAAGCGTAGACGCCGTCTGAGCAAAAAGGGACGTTAGTGGCGAAATAGTTGGGATCGGACCAGTGATTAAAGGGGCAGAGTTCTTGAAAATTTTCTTGAACGAATCATCGGTTCCGACATGCCTGAAAGGAATCGTGTCGCTCACCTATTTGTCCTGTGAATTTGATCGAAGACGGAAAGCCAAAGCATCGTTCGGCACAATTTGAGAGTTGCGTAGCGGGATTGGCTGATGGATCCTCAAAATTGCATATTTATGTAATCTGGTAGACAAAAAGTTTATCGCATGCGCTACCCTTTTCGGAAGCTCGTTGGGGCCAACCGGCGGTGACCCGGTGCACCGCTGCTGCGTGATAATCAACAAGGGAGAAGGTCTATGCGTAAGTGCCAGTGTTTAGTTGCTGTTTTGATTGGTATTTGCCTGTGCTCGCCGGTGTGGGCGGCGGGACCGATCGGTCCCTGGGTGACGCCGGCGGTCAAGGCCGGTCCCATGCATCCGCTGCCGGATGCCGCGTTCCAGCCTGACAAAGCCGCGACCTATAAGGCGGTATTCAGTGTTACTCGCGCATCCAACGGTGCGAACGATCCCGATGGCGGTCTGACACCGGTGGCACGTGCGGTAAACGTGTTTGCTTCCGCCGGCGTGCCGCTTGATCATCTCAAATTCGTGGTGGTTATCTCCGGTCTGCACGGCGTTCCAATGGTGCTCGACAATGCCCACTACAGGAAAAAATTCGGCAAGGACAATCCCAGTCTTGCGGTCATACATGAACTGAAAAAGGCGGGCGTCCAGGTAGTGGTCTGTGGGCAAGCGCTGGCCGGAGCCGGTATTGAGCACAGTTGGGTGGATCCGGACGTGACCATTGCGCTCTCTGCACTTTCCACGGTCGTTATGCTGCAGAATCAGGGTTACGCGCTGATTCAGTGGGGCTAAGTTTCGCGCCAGGGCAGGGACTTGCGCCCACAAGGAAGCCCCGCTTAGGCGGGGCTTCTGGTTTGAACGCCACTCACCTGAATGCTGCGCTAATATCCCCCAACCAATCCAGCCGGACGGGTGCTGACCATGGCAAAAGGCACACATGACTATCAGGCCGATCCGCGCAACGCGACAATCAGGATCAGCGTTGACGGAGTGCTGTTTCCGCGGGACGAAGCGAAGGTGTCGGTGTTCGACAGCGGATTCATGCTGGGTGATGGCGTCTGGGAGGGGTTGCGGGTACATGATGGCGGCCTGCCTTTTCTGGCCGAGCATCTCGAGCGCTTGTACGAAGGCGCGAAGGCGCTGGATTTCGAGATCGGCCTGACGCGTGAACAGCTGACGGCGCGGATCGTGGAGACGTTGCGCGCGAACGGGATGCGTGACGGTGTGCATATTCGTCTCATGATTACGCGCGGCGTACGGGCGACACCGTATCAGGATCCGCGCGTTGTTATCGGACCGCCGACCATCGTGATCATTCCCGAATACAAGACGCCGCTGCCGGCAACGGTGGAGCAGGGCATCCGGCTGTTCACGGTCCACGTGCGTCGCGGTGCGCCGGATGTGCAGGATCCGAAGCTCAACAGTCATTCCAAGCTCAATTGCATTCTGGCCTGCATTCAGGCGACGAAGGCGGGTTACGACGAAGGCTTGATGCTCGATCCGCACGGCTTTGTCGCAACCTGCAACTCCACGCATTTCTTCATTGTGCGGCATGGTGAAGTGTGGACCTCAAGCGGCAGGTATTGTCTGGGCGGGATCACGCGCGGCAATGTGATCCGGCTGTGCCGCGATGCGGACATTCCGGTGTTCGAGAAGGATTTCAGTCTGACAGATGTGTACGGCGCGAACGAAGCGTTCGTGACTGGTACCTTCGCCGGGTTGGTGCCGGTGAGGGAAGTGGATGGGCGCACGCTCGGCGACGGCCAGCGCGGCCCAATGGTGGCACGGCTGCAGAAACTTTATATGGAACTGGTAGCAAGCGAGGCGAAACGCGGAGTGCGCATTTGACCGCACCAGTCCGCATTGCGATGTGGTCCGGACCACGCAACATTTCGACTGCGATGATGCGTGCCTGGGAGAACCGTCCGGATACGGTGGTCAGTGACGAACCGCTGTACGCACATTATCTGATCGCGACGAACGCGCCGCATCCGGGGCGCGACGAAGTCATTGCGTCACAGGAAAATGATTGGCGCAAGGTCGTGGAAGGACTCTGCGATCCGGTGCCGGATGGCGTGCCGATCTGGTACCAGAAGCACATGACGCAGCATGTCACACGCGACATGGCACTCGGTTGGCTGAGTAATCTCACTAATGCTTTTCTGATCCGCGACCCGGACGAAGTGGTCGCGTCATTCGCGCGGACCCGCGAACACCCGCAGGTGTGGGAGCTCGGTTTCGACATGCAGGCACGGATTTTCGATTACGTGAGCGACTTCATGGGGAGGGCGCCGCCGGTTATCGACGGCAGCGACGTGCTCAAGAATCCCGCCGGTATGTTGCGTCTGTTGTGCATACGACTGGGCGTGCCGTTCAGCGAACGCATGCTGAGCTGGCCGGCCGGTCCGCGAAAAAGCGACGGCGTGTGGGCCAAATACTGGTACGACGCCGTGCAGCGGTCAACGGGATTTGAGCCGTATCGGCAGCGCGACGTGCAACTTTCTGCGGACTTGCAACGACTGGCTGATGCGTGCCGCCCGCATTACGAGAAACTGTATGCGTATCGCTGTGTGCTGTAATCGGTGAAAGGGTATCGGCGCCTCTTGTTCAAGTCGGACTCACTCAAGCGGTTGCCGATCGCCTGGAACCTGTAGAAATACTTCGATGGTGCCGGTTCCTCCAGCCCGGCGGGGCCGGCGCAGTGCCCGTGCCGCCGCATCCCGGTAACCGGCTGTATTTTCAGGCGAAACGCGGGCTTCTGCTTTCATTGACCCCGGTCAACGCGTATTGCGGCCAACAGCGCTAGGTTTGGTAAGTGCTGGTGCGCATGCAAGACCCTAAACCGGGTCGGGAGGTGCCCCATGGAAATCATTGTGCTATTTGCGGTGGTGGCTCTGCTGGCAACCGCGATGGATCTGGTGCTTGGATTGCGGGCTTTTGCCAAGGGCAGTGACGACGCCCAGGATCTGGTGACAAACAACTACTGGATGCGGCGCCGGGTGCAACTGCAGGCATTAACAATCGGAATCGTACTGCTGGGTATTCTGATCCTTGGCCTCTCGCGTTTCTGAGCTTCACGACAGAGAGGCGGCGGAGTTTGACTGGTCAGGTTTCATCAATACGTTGATGGGTACAGCCTGACTCGTCACCGGGTAGCGTGCGTTCCATTCACGGTTTGACGCCGGACCAGGAATTCCTCCATCAGGCCGGCTTCGAGCGCCTAGTACAGAAAACAGACAGGCAAGAAGAACCGCAATGCGCCTATGCCGAGATGCAAGGCATGGAGCCGGGGGAGCGCGCCCCGCTGTGCCAGCGGCGAGTTGCCTATTAGGGCGCGCCGGGCGTAGGCGGTTCACCATGATGATGGTGATGCCAGTGTTCGCGAATTGTCTGTTTGAATTTCTCGCGTTCTTCCGGCGTCATGTTCATCCAGCGTTCCGCCATGCGATGCCGCCAGTGACCGCGACGGTGACCGAAGCCGCGCAGGCCGCCGAACAGAATCCAGCTCAGGGCCAGCAGGCCGAGTGCCTGCCAGAACGTGATGGTGGTCAGGCTGAAAATGGCCGGCATCAGCCAGTTCCACAATTCCATGACCACGAAGCCGAACACGATGATGGCCGCGATGGCAAAGATGGCCAGTTTGAAAATCCACCTGCCACGACGGTGGTGATGTTGATGTCTCATTGTCGTCTCCTCACAGTGTCCTGATTTCGTCGTAAATTACCTGCAGGCGTTGCCGCAGGTGCCGGACTGCGTAATGTTTGCGCGCGAGCAGGGTGTTCACGCTCAGGCCCGTTTCCGCGGCCAGTTGCTTGAAGCTGCGGCCGTCCAGTTCATGTGCGATGAACACATCCTGCTGTTCCGGCGGCAGTTCCGCGAGCGCGCGATCCAGCTCGTCGAGCATTACGCTGCGCAGATAATCGAACTCCGGGCCCACATCGCTTGAAGGCAGCAGCTCGTCCAGATTCAGCATGTCGTCGTCGCCGGTGGCTTCCGACAGTTCGCTGACCGCTTCGGTGCGGCGCTTGCGAACCAGATCGGTGATCCGGTTTCTCGCCACACGGAACAGCCAGGCGCTGACCTGTTCGATCGGTTGCATCAGCCGGTAGGCTTCGACCAGTTCGGCAAACACGTCCTGCAGGATGTCGTCCACATCCGCATCGTTCGCGACCCGCCTGCGGATGAAGTTCCGCAGCCGTGGCCGCTCGTGCGCGATTTCCGCGGCGATCCGCTGTTCCCGCCCGGTATCCGTCATCCAGTCCACACTCGCCGCATCATGCATACGCCCTGTAGACGTTTAAGAGGGGAGAATATTGTAGGCGTGGGCGGAAAGGCGGCGGGCATGACATGGGTCAAGGTATTTGCAGGCCGGCGGCCCTAGGCTTTTCGGGAACAAGGAGCGTTTACCGTGAACGACCGCACTGTAAGCCTGCCGCCTATCCAGCTTCCCGAGCCGGTGAAGTGGAAAGCCATTCCGCTGTTTGCAGCGCTGGAACAGCGCAGGACGACGCGGGAGATCAGCGACACGGCGCTTTCCGAGCAGCAGCTTGCCAACCTTCTGTGGGCGGCGTTTGGCGTCAACCGGAAAACCGGCCCGTTCGGGCTGCCGGGCAGAACCGCCGCTTCCGCGAGCAATTCCCAGGAAATCGATATCTATGTCGCGCTCAGGGACGGCGTCTATTTATATAACGCACTCGATAATCGCCTGGAGCCCCTGATTGCGGAAGACCTGCGCGTGCGCGCGCTGACGCCGGGTCAACAGGACATTCCTTCGGTAGCGCCAGTGCAGTTGATCTTCGTGGCGGATATTGACCGCATGACGCATACGCAGGGATTTGAGGAACCGGGGTTGCATGACCCCGAAATCCAGAAA
>DASSOA010000143.1:0-8000 GCA_035701115.1 Gammaproteobacteria bacterium | reverse complement strand
CGCCGGACTTGGCTTCCGCAGCGGGCTTGTCACCGCCGTCCGCGAGATGGCGTTTGCTGCCGGACTTGAAATCGGT
Organism: Gammaproteobacteria bacterium; assembly: GCA_035701115.1. Lineage (GTDB taxonomy): Bacteria > Pseudomonadota > Gammaproteobacteria > Natronospirales > REEB76 > DASSKW01. Next base: position 7,924 of record DASSOA010000143.1, on the reverse strand, counting down.
CTCGTACCAGCCGCCGCCTTTCAGCCGGAAACCGGCTGCCGATACCAGTTTCTGCAAGGCCGGCTTGCCGCAATCCGGGCAATCGCGGAGCGGCTCCTCGCTGACTTTCTGCAGGGCCTCCAGCCGATGGCCGCAGGCGTCACATTCGTATTCGTAGATCGGCATGCAGATGCACCTCGTTGAAATTGCCGCGCACTGCCCCATCTATAAGGCTGGTCCGGCCGGACTCAAGGCCCCGGCGGCATCCGTGTCATTATAGCCTTCAACCCCACGCCACCCGCCCCCGGAAGCCCAACATGCCCACCCGCCGCAACCAGACGCTCCGCACCCTGATCCCGTTCATCTGGGAATTTCGCGGACGGGCGATGCTGGCGCTGGTGTTCCTGGTCGCAGCCAAACTGGCCACCGTCACCATTCCGGTGGCGCTGAAACATATCGTTGACGCACTCAATCCGAAACACGGCGAAGCGCTAGTGCTGCCGCTTGCCCTGCTGATCGGTTATGGCGCGCTGCGTTTCGCCAGTACGCTATTCGGCGAACTGCGCGATCTGGTCTTCGAATTTGCCGCGCTGCGCGCGGTGCGTCGCGTTGCGCTGCGGGTATTCCGGCATCTGCACGATCTCGATCTGGCGTTTCATCTGGAACGGCAAACCGGCGGCCTGTCGCGCGACATCGAGCGCGGCACGCGCGGCATCAGCTTCGTGCTGAGTTTCATGCTGTTCAATATCCTGCCGACACTGCTTGAAATCGGACTGGTCACCGGCATTTTCCTGTGGAATTTTTCCGCCTGGTTCGCCGTGATCATCCTGACCTCGGTCGTCGTGTACATCGGCTTCTCGATCGCCGTCACCGAATGGCGCATGAGTCACGTGCGGCGCATGAACGAACTCGATTCCAAAGCCAACACCCGCGCGATTGACAGCCTGCTGAATTACGAAACCGTGAAATATTTCACCAACGAGGAATTCGAAGCCCAGCGTTACGACGACCAGATGGCGCACTGGGAAAAGGAAGCGCTCAAGACCCAGTATTCGCTGTCCACGCTGAACAGCGGTCAGGCCCTCATCATCGGCACCGGCATTACGGCGATGATGCTGCTCGCCGGACAGCAGGTGGTGCGCGGCAGCATGAGTCTCGGCGATTTCGTGATGGTCAACGCCTACATGGTGCAACTGTTCATGCCGCTCAATTTCCTCGGCTTCGTGTACCGGGAAATGAAGCGTTCGATCGTGGACATGGAACGCATGTTCAGCCTGCTGGAACGTCACACCCAGATTGCCGACAAACCCGGCGCCCAACCCCTGCCGCATGCGCGCGGCGAAATCCGCTTCGAGAACGTACGCTTCGGATACGGTCCGGATCGCGAGATTCTGCACGGCGTCAATTTCACGGTACCGGCCGGCCGCAAGGTCGCCGTGGTAGGTCCCAGCGGCGCCGGCAAGTCCACGCTCGCGCGGCTGCTGTTCCGCTTTTACGACGTGAATGCGGGACGCATCACCATTGACGGCCGGGACATCCGCGACGTGACCCGCGACAGCCTGCGCCGTCAGCTCGGCATCGTGCCGCAGGATACGGTGCTGTTCAATGACACCATCTACTACAACATCGCCTACGGCCGCCCCGACGCCACGCGCGCCGAGATCGAACGTGCGGCGGAACTCGCGCATCTGAAGCCGTTTATTGAATCGCTGCCACAGGGCTATGACACGCTGGTCGGCGAACGCGGACTGAAACTGTCCGGCGGCGAAAAACAGCGCGTTGCCATCGCGCGCGCGATTCTCAAGAATCCGCCGGTCCTGGTATTCGACGAAGCCACCTCAAGTCTCGATTCCAATGCCGAACAGGCGATACTGGTTGCAATGCGGGCCGTCGCCGAACACCGCACCAGTCTCGTGATCGCGCACCGGCTCTCGACCATCGTTGATGCCGATGAAATCGTGGTACTTGATCGCGGCGCCGTCGCCGAACGCGGCACACACCGCGAACTGCTGCGCGCCGGCGGCCTGTACGCGCAAATGTGGGCTTTGCAGCAGCGGGAAGCGAAAGAGAAGGAAAGAGAACAGCAGGCTGCCGAAGCGGCGGCGATTCCCGGCTTTCAGCTACAGCACTGACGGGCTCGCATAATGAATAAAGACAGGCGCTCGGTACTCATTACCGGCTGTTCGACCGGCATTGGTCTCGCCGCCGCACAAACACTCTACGCACGCGGCTGGAACGTCGTGGCGGGGATACGCAAAGTCGAAGATGCGGAACGTCTGCGGCAGCTGAAACTCAGCACCGTGCTGCTGAACGTCGCGGATCCGCTTGCCATTGATACCGCGCTCGATGAAACGCTGACGCTGACGGGCGGCCGGCTCGATGCGCTGGTCAACAATGCCGGCATCGCGATTCCGGGCGCCGTGGAAGACCTGGCGCGCGACGTGCTGCAACGCCAGTTCGACACCAATTTTTTCGGCGTCATGGATCTGACCCGTTCGGTGCTGCCGCTGATGCGGCGCCAGGGTCACGGCCGCATCGTCATGATCAGTTCGATCCTCGGCCGCGTCGCGATGCCGTGGCGCGGCGCCTACAACGCCAGCAAGTTTGCACTCGAAGGCATCACCGACACGCTGCGTCAGGAGCTTCGCGGCAGCGGGATTGAAGTCAGCCTGATCTGCCCCGGCCCCGTGAAAAGCCGCTTTCGCGACAATTCCCTGTCGAATTTCGATGACTACGTGGATTCAGAGAACAGCGTGCATCGCGAAACGTATGCGCGCCTGCGCGCCCAGACCGGCGCGGAAAAAGACAATACGCCGTTCACGGTGCCGCCCGAAGCCGTGGTGAAACGCATTGAACATGCGCTCGAGAGCCGCCGCCCGAAACCACGCTACTACGTCACGGCGCCGGCCTATGTCCTCGCCTTGCTGCGCAATGTGCTGCCGGTGCGCTGGCTGGATGCGCTGGTATCACGTATCTGACGCACGCCAACTAGTGCGCTGCGCCACGCGGCGGCGGCAAGGCATTTTCCAGATCGAGCAGCAGTTTCCAGCCACGTTTGTCGCGCTGCCAGATGTGCAGGTAAACCGTCTGCGGCGCGTGACCCAGATCGCCCTGCGCGTGATACGCCATGCCGTAGGTGTAGGCCAGGTCGCCCGACGAAGCGATGCCGGAGCCGGATGCAATCCACTTGAGTTCGGCCCTGTCCGGCGGCATCGCTTTGACGACGGCTGCGCGGCCATTCAACGGTTGCGCGTCGAATTGCAGCACGCGCAGTTCCTTTGCGCCGAGCGTCCGGTAAAGCGCACGCATGCCGTGATGCGTAGCGAGATCGGTGAACGTCACATCGAGGTCGGTGAGCGCCGCGTCCTTGACGATTCGGTAGCGTTTCGCGGCTGCAAGTTGATACGCCTTGCTGTCGGCGCTGTCCGGCAACGCGGTCGCGTGTTCCGCGGGCGCCGGATGCGGCACGCCCGCATCGAGCAGCCAGCGCCACGTGCCGTCGGCGGCCCGGTGCCAGACTGTGGCGTAGTCGCCGTGCACCGTCTGCGGCATGCCGTTGCGGTCCGTGAAACTCACCTGCCACGGGCCCGAGGTGAAACCGAAATCGCCGGACGCCGCAAGCCGCGCCATCACCGGATACCACGTGAGCGTGGACGGGCCCGCCGGGCGGCTCGAATAAAACGTTCTGGCCGACCCGGGCTGCGGCACAAACGCAATTGCCTGTTCATCCATGCAGGACAGGAAGCCGTCGCGCAAACCGTGCTGTTTGACCGCCTGCCCGAAGGCATATTCCGCCTGCACGATACTCTGCTTCGGTGCGGCAGAAACTGCAGCGGAAACACACAGCAAAAGCGCTGCGACAAATCTGCGCATCCACATCTTCATCTGAATCCCCCGTAATCAATACACTGGTCCGGCTGTTGCGCAACAACCGGTAAATTCCCCGACACCCGTCACACCGTTCAATCTGCTGCCGGCAGCGGCACCCCATCGTCCACCGATTCGACGCGGTTGCGTCCGCGCCGCTTGGCAAGATACAGACGACGGTCCGCAGCCGCAAACAGCGCATCCCAGTCCTTGCCGTCTTCGGGATAGACCGCCACCCCCGCGCTCAGGGTGATGCCGTCCGGCAGGCCCCCTTGCGCCGGAATCGCAATCCTCACCGCTTCACGCATCCGGTCCGTTGCCGCTGCAGCCGCACGCCGGTCGTGATGCGGCAGGAACAACAGAAATTCCTCGCCGCCGATACGGCCCAGGATATCTTCGCCGCGGGTGCCCGATTTGAGCGTCTCGGTGACTTTCTGCAGCAGCATGTCGCCGGCGTGGTGGCCGCGCGAATCGTTGATCTTCTTGAAGTGATCCAGATCGAACAGCGCAAACCCGAATTGCTGCTGTTGCCGCTGTGCGCCCGACAACTGCTCATTGAAGCGCAGCATCATCGCGCGGCGGTTCGGTAACCCGGTCAGGAAATCAGTGTAGGCGGAGCGTTCCAGGTCGGCTTCGATCTTGCGCACCTCGATCCATAAAAGCCCGAGCGTGCTCGCCACCAGCAACAACATCTGGGCGATGGCAAACAGCGACACGACATTGTCGGCGCGACTGGAATCGGCGGTACCTCCCGACGCCGCCCAGATGCCGTACATGCGCAGGTTCCAGACGACGACGGTGGCCAGGATTGAAACCGCCATGTAACGCGACGCGGCTCTGGCGACGGCAGGCGGTTTCATGAGCAATGCCATCGCCACTACCAGGAACAATACCGACGCATAGACGGTAGGCGCCGCGACATCAATGAACCCGGTCACGCCGAGGAGGTGATTGAGAACCAGGACCGCGACAATCAGCAGGTAGCTGCCGATGACCGTGCTGCGTCCCAACTGAACCGGCGAGTGCTCGTAAACAGCAAGTGCAGTCAGCAATGCCGCCAGCGAGATCAGCGCGTTGCCGACAATCTGGCGCACATCGAACGGGACGATGCCAACCGCAATGATGAACATGGCGCCGACGGCATACGCCAGCAGACCGCTGCCCCACAACCGCAACGCACGGGAACGGCGTTCGCTCCACGCCACAGCCAGCACCAGCCCGCCCAGCAGCATGTGCATGGTCAGCAGAGCGAACATCAGCATCTGTGCGCGTGACATGACTCGTCGCCTTCCCCGATTCCGCCGTTACCCAACGCCGGCACCGGCGTTCGCGCCACCCCGATTTTCGTCATGAAAGCGCGCCGACATGATACCGCACCCTCGCCGGGCCCGGGAAAGCCCCCTGCCCGGCGGCCGCGGCCTCAGTCGTGGGGCATGAACCAGACGCCCTTGCGGCTGTCCGGGTCCCCGTTGTAATTGATGGTGATCTCCTCGCCGCGCGCGATGTCCCGGAGCGCGAAGAATTCGATGATCCCGCGATCGAAGTGCTTCACGTAGCGGGCGTTGGGGCGATAGGAATGGTTGTACAGCGAGGCACAACCGAGGGCCAGCGCGCCCGATGCCGAATCCTCGCCCCACTTGTAGTAGTAGTCGCACAGGCTGGTGGCTTCCAGCGTCTCGATCTGCCCGGCCGGCACCACAATCACCTCGACCGACTCGATCAGCTGGCCGGCCGCAATATCGGTCGTGGCGAACACGCCGCGGCCCTTGTGCGACGTGTGCCGGATCTCTAACGGAACCTGCTGCTGCATGCGTAGCCTCGCGGGTAACTCCCGGAACTGACCAGTAGCGCGGATTGTCGCCCGGCGTTTACCGCGACGCCAAGCGTCCGGCAGGTTTTTTTTAGAAATCCAGTTCGGGATAGTGCCGGAACAATCCCTGCTCGTTGAACGGAATGCGCCGGTCGGACCCCAGGTAGGCTGCAATCCGCGGACCGTCTGCAACCCGGTCATACAGCCTGCGCAGTGCCGGATAACCCGGTTCGATGCGCGCCATGGCATTGGGAAACGCGTAGCGCAATCCGGCCAGCACCTGGAACAGCGACAGATCGGCATAGGTCAGCACGTCGTTAACAAGGAACCCGCTGGCCGAGGCATTGCGCTGCAACACGCTTTCGAAATACCCCATGAATTTCGGCACCCGCTGTTCCAGCAGCAATGCTGCGCGTTTGTGCGCTTCCGCCTTCTGTTGTTCGTAGTACAACGCGGCGCCAAGCGGGTGATGTGCATCGTGAATTTCAACCACCCAATCCGAGATGGTCAGTTGCAGTTGATGCGTCCACAGGCGCCCGGCCTCATCCTGCGGTGCCAGTGCGTGATGTGCGCCGAGATACATCAGAATATTTGCCGTCTGGGCGATTAGCAGCTCGCCGGCCTTGAGGATGGGCGGCGCAAACGCCGGCGTGAGTGTGTTCGCATCATGCAGTACGCGCATCAGTTCGCGAACGGCGGCTTCTTCACCCGCCTTGTGTTTTGCGGTGTCCAGGTACTCGACGCCGGCTTCTTCCAGTGCCAGCCGAACGAATTCACCGCGGCCCTGAATCCCCGGCCAGTAATAAAGCTCGTAAATCATGTTGCGCTCCGTTGCCGTCAATCCGCGGCGAGATTCTGCACGTGTCGTGCCCGACGCCGTACCGCATCGCGCAATTCAGCCGGTTCGCGGATCTCGAAGTCGAACGGCAGCCGCATCAGCTGGCGCCCGAACCAGTCCACGCTGTCGGTACGGCTGCGTAACAATACGCCGTCCGCGCAGGGTTCGAACAGTCCGATACTTTCGTTCAGTTCCTGCATCGCCGTGTTGAGGTCGGTGTGCAGCACGACTTCGACGGGGGTCGCGCGCGGCAGGGTTGCCATGCTGAACGTCAGGTGTTTCGCCGCATCGAAATCCACCGGACGCGAGAACGAGACCTGCGTGGGCACGACTTCGACCACGCGATCCAGCCGGAAGGAACGCAAGCCGTTACGCAGATGGCACAGGCCGCTCACGTACCAGCAGCCTCCCCGATGCACCAGGCCGTAGGGATCGAAATCGCGTTCGGTCAACTCGCCCTTCGCGGAACGGTATTGCATGTGCACGCGCTGCCGCGCCTGCGCCGCACTCGTCAAATTGACCAGCACGGCCGTGTCGCCCGGTGCCGGCGCGTGCGACAGATCGAGCTTCACCGTCTCATCCACCGCGCGCACCCGGTTTTTCAGGTTCGCGGGCATCACGCGCTCGAGTTTCGCCTGGGCTCTTGCGACGGCGGTTGCGCCCTCCGCCAGCCCCAGACTCCGCGCCGCCAGCAAACCGACGGACAACGCCAGCGCCTCGTCGTCGGTAAACATCATCGGCGGCAGTTTGAAACCGGCCACCAGCATGTAGGCGCCGTAGCGTCCACGTTCCGCCGTAATGGGGATGCCGATGTCTTCCAGTGCCGCGATGTAACGCCGCAGGGTGCGGGCGTCCACATTGAGACGCTGTGCGAGTTCAGCGCCACTTATCCGGCCATGGGTCTGCAGCAGTTCCAGGACCGCGAGCACACGGGTAGTGGGTCGTGACATACCGACTAGTGTAGTCAAAATCAGGGCCGATAACGCCCTATTTATACCCTACCGTGTCGCCTCATGGTCTTCACCGGAGTTCCGACATGCCAATCCGTTTCCCGCAATGGGTGCTCCCCTTCGGTTTCACCGCGACGTTCACGTTTCCGGTCAGTTATCCGGATGCCCGGCGGCAGTCCACCCCCCAATCCCGTGCATCCGCTAATGCCGGGACACCCAGCCGCCGGGCGTCCGGAACCCGTAATGGGGCCCGCGCATGAGCTACGACGCCCATTTGTGGCTGTTCTTCATGCTGGTCTTCGGCGTGGTGCTGCTGCCGGGCCTGGACATGGCCTACGTGATGGGCAGCGCGCTGGTCGGCGGCACGCGCTCCGGATTGAGTGCCGTGGCCGGCGTCGTCGCCGGCGCCATCTGTCACGTGACAATGGCCATACTGGGCATCAGCGTGTTGCTGAAAGTCGTGCCCGGTGCCTTCAACGT
>DASSOA010000142.1:0-5048 GCA_035701115.1 Gammaproteobacteria bacterium | reverse complement strand
GTGACCGCCGGCGGAGCTTACGAACACCAGCGCCACGATCGCCGGCACCAGCCCGGTGTAGTCGAGCAGGTAGCCGAACAGCACCAGCGCGCCCAGCACCAGGATCAGTGCCCGCAGTCCGATGTGGGAGACCGCCTCGCCCGCCGTGAACGCCGAGCGCGCAATCAGTACCACGCCCAGGATCGCCAGCAGGCCTCCGACCAGCGTCGGGAAATACGCCGGGCCCATGCGCAGCGCGCTGCCCAGCGGGTAGTTGCGCGCCACCGCCACAAACGCTACCCCAAACCCTGTAAAGATCAGGCCCGACCAGAAATCCTTCGGACCCTTGATGTGCACCATATTCTCCTCCGTGAGGGTTTTGTTATTCTTGTCAGCAAAATTAAAAAGCGCAAGTTTACAGAATAATCCGCCACGCGCGCATCTTATCAAGATCAGGCGCGGCACCCAACCCCGGGTCTGGCGGAAGTGTCACTGCGCCATCGCACATCCAGTCGGCCCACGGCATCAATTCATCGCGCAGCGGGTTCTCATTGACATCGACTTCCATCAATCCATCACCACCCACCGCGGCCAGCAGATGCATCGCTGCCACCAGCCCGACTCCACCACCGAGCCAGTGCGGGCAAAAGCGATATCCCTGCCGACGCACCAAACGACCGATGCCAAGGCATCCGGTAAAGCCGCCCCACTTTCCGATATCCGGCTGAATGACTGCGACGTTGCCTTGCCGAAGCATATCCTGAAACCCGGATTCCTTCCGGATGTTTTCCCCAGCCGCCAGCGGTATCGTCAATTCGCGCGCAACCGTTTGCCACGACTGTTCAGATTCGTCTGCCCGGATCGGCTCTTCCAGCCACGTCAGCTTCCGGCTGCAGAGAATTTCTTTCATCGCCACCGCCTCGGCAACACTCCAGCCCTGATTGGCATCCGCCATTACCGGACAATCCCGTGCAGCGGCGAACGCTTCTTCGAGGTTGGCACGATCGCGCGCCCGTCCGAAACCGACCTTGAATTTGAAAGCACGGAATCCGCCCAGATACGCATTGGCCACCGTCTCTCCGACCTTGTCCGGTCCGATTCCACTGGCATAAATCCCGATGCGTGGCGCACCGCCCAGAAGCTTCCATAACGGAAGATTGGCTCGTCGCGCCGCCAGATCCCAAAGCGCCACGTCGATACCGGCGATCGTCTGCGCCAGGCTTCCAGCATCACCGCATTGGATTGCCAGTACGGCAGTTCTGTCGGTCAGGGCCCGGAATGCCGCGCCCGGAGAATCATACCGATGCCCGATCAACAAATCGTTTCCGAGCATGGTCGCAAGCCGCGCACGATATTCCGCGCCGACCGTAGGAAAATTGCACCAGACTTCTCCCCATCCGCGGATCCCGTCACAGTCTTCGACTTCGACGATCACGGCGGGACGATCCCGCATCACACCGAACGACGTCTTTACCGGCGTGGCCAGCGGATAACGGAAGGTATAAACGCGAAGCGCGGCGAGCTGGAACGAAAGGTCACAACTTGCCACCGGACGAGTTACCGAAAGTTCACTGCTGCGCATCGTTCCGGAAAACGTTCAGTCAGCAGTGATGTGAGCAGCCTTGATCAGCCGTCGATATTGTTCGAGATCCTGTTTCAGGAGTTTTGCGAAACTTGCCGGATTGCTCGATCGATCGACGGTGATACCGGTCTTTTGAAGCGACGCCGCGACTTGCGGAACCGCGACCGCATCATGTATCGCACGGGTCAGCCGGTCGACGATCGCGGCGGGTGTGCCATGCGGCGCAAAATATCCCATCCAGTGATTGTCGACGAAACCCGGAATGCCCGCCTCTTCCACGGTTGGCAAGTCCGGCAGCAGCGGCGAGCGCCGGGTGCTGGCAATGGCCAACGCCCTCACCTTGCCCGCCTGGATCTGCGGCAGCACAACGGCGGGATTCGGGATGCCAAACGTAATCCGGCCGCCGAGCAATGCGTTCATCAGCGGCGGTGCTCCTTTGTACGGAACTTCCACAACATCGATGCCGGTCCTGGATTCGAAGTCCTTCAGAAGAAAGTATGCCGGTGAGCCGACGCCCGAAGTACCGGCAGTCAGCGTTCCGGGCTTGGACTTGGCGAGCGCAACCAGTTCCCTGATTGAATGCACCGGAACGGACGGGTTCACCACGATAATACCGGCCACCGTTGCTGCGACCGCAATCGGCTCCAGATCCTTGAGCACATCAATTTGCTGCCGCTCCGGGCGCAACGCCGCGTTCAATGTCAGGCTGTTCGAAGTCAGCAGCAGTGTATAACCGTCCGGTTTTGCCTTGACCACTTCCCGGGCACCGATGATGCCGCTCGCGCCCGGCTTGTTTTCGATGATGACCTGCTGCCCCAGTGACTTTTCCATCTGCTGCCCGATCAGGCGACCGAGGACATCATTCCCGCCGCCCGCCGGCCACGGCACCACGACGCGGATGAGACGCGATGGATAGTTGTCGGCATAAGCCGGCGCAGAGCCGACAAGAAATGAAAATACGGCAAGGCAAAAAAGGCCGAACTTCCGTAGCGACGTCATGACATTTTCCTCCACAGTGTTACGTTCGTTATTGGCGGATATCAACGCGCCTGCACCCGTCTAGTGCGATGCCGGGACCGGCGTCCATCCGAAATCATGGCCGCCGAGGATGGCAGCCCGGCCGCCCGCCTGCTCAACCAATTCCGATTGACGCTGCTTCGCACGCCGATCGACTGCCTCGGGATCAAGCATCGATCGCAGCGCCGCTTCAAAACGTGCCACAACAGATGCATGATCCGGATCGGCAGCCCGATCGGTGAGTTCCTCCGGGTCCTGTTCCAGATCGAAGAGCTGCGCGGGGTATCCAACGTAATGCACGTATTTGTATTTTCCCGATCGCAGCATGAATACCGCCGAGGTGGAACCTACTGCGTGGTACTCGCTCATCACGGTCCGATCATGATCCGCGCCGCGCAACACCGAGTTCAACGACACGCCGGCAAGTGCCGCTCTGAAGTCGGGTGGCGGCGCACCGACACATTCCAGAAAGAACGGAAACAGGTCGACATGGCTGACCGGCGTTTTGCAAACCGTGCCGACAGGCAGTTCGGAACCGCTCATGATCAATGGCACGCCAGCCGATTCCTCGTACATCGTTGACTTGCCCCACAATCCACGTGCGCCCAGATTGTCGCCATGATCACTGGTGTACACGACACGCGTTTCCGCAGCCAGACCTGCATCATCCAACGCATGCAGAATGTTTCCGACATGCTGGTCCATCATCGATGTCAACCCGAAATAGCCGGCAAGTGCACGCTTGACGTCGGCGCTGTTTTTGAAGTGTGCGTCGTAATTCATGTATTCCGAAAAATACGAAATGGCCGGGTGGTCGGGTCGACTGGCACTCGCGTAAAGTTTGGGTTCCGGCAATGTCCGTGACGCATATGCGTAGTAATGTTCCGGCGGAGCCGTGAGCGGAAAATGCGGCGCGACGAACGAGACAAAGAGCACCCACGGTTTTGCGGGTGATCGCCGGCCTGCCTCATGAAGCCATATCTGCGCCCGGCTTGCGATGTCACGATCATAGTGGGTATAGGTCGATTCTCCGGGCCCCGCCAGGCCGGCCAGCTTCGCACCGTCGCGCCGTGTCGACATGTCGCGGATCGAAGTCTTGAGATTGCCGGTACCGCCCGCAACGTGCATCGGCAGGATTTCTTCCGAAAAGCCGTGATCGTCCCCGGCCCGGCCGCGAAAATGCAACTTGCCGATCGACACAACCTCGTGCCCGAGCGAACGCAGATAGTGATGCCAGCTCGGAACCGTGCCGTCATACGGATCGGCATTGTCCCAGTAACCCATCTGCCATACGTGTCGTCCGGTCGCGAAGGCGGCACGCGCCGGAACGCAGATCGGACTGGCGGTATAAGCGGATGTGAAACGAACACCCCGCATGGCAAGGCGGTCGAGATGCGGCGTCATCACGGCGCAATGGCCAGCGCTGCCCAGCACCTTCGGGTTATGTTCATCCGCCATCAGTACCAGCAGGTTTTTCGGTTGCATAGATTCCCCGATCATCAATGGTTGACATGTTGACAGGCACCATAAATTCTTTCAAATTATTGAGATTAATTGATTAATAACTATTGATAATATATGGAGATCCGGGATCTGAAATACCTGTCGGCGCTCATGCGCCATCAGCATTTCGGCCGTGCGGCAAGGGATCTCGGCGTGACACAGCCGGCGATTACCAAGGCAGTGCAGCGGCTGGAAAGCGAGTTCGGCGCATCATTGTTCCAGCGCACGACGCGAGGCGTCGTTCCGACGCATGCGGGGATCGCGTTATCAGAACGCGTCAGGCATATCGAGGAAGCAATCGAGACGACCCGGCGCGAAATAACCGATCTCGCCACCGGCAGCGCCGGCCATGTTCGCATCGGCAGCGGCGCAACGATGGCCGCTCACATGCTGCCACAGGCGTGCGCGAAACTGCTGGCGGCGTTCCCCGACGTCACGCTGCAGGTGGTCGGAGACACGAACGATAATCTGTTCAAAGCGCTGCGCAACGGCGAACTGGACCTGGTCGTCAGCGCGCTGCCCGATCGCACGCCGGAAGACCTGATACAGGAACGGCTGATCGATGACGAATTGATCGTCATCGCGCGAGCAACGCACCCGCTGGCACACAGCCGTTATGTGTCATTCAAGGACCTCTCGGGAGCGCGCTGGGCACTACCGCCGCATCCTGTCCTGTCACGACAGCTGCTGGACCGTTCTTTTCAGAAGCACGGCCATCCGCCACCCTGCGCGATAATCGAAAGCAATTCCGCGCCGATGCTGTTGGAGACCGTCGCACGCTTCGACTTGATGACCTTTCAGCCACGCGCGAACGTGCATCGCGCACTGCGGCCACAACTTCGCGAAATCAAGTTGCGAAAGATACACTGGCCGCGTCACATCGGGATCAGCTATCGCAAAAACACTTATCTTCCGCCGGCCGCGGTCAAGCTCATTGCGTTTCTCCGCAATACCGCGCAGGACCTGC
>DASSOA010000141.1:0-3856 GCA_035701115.1 Gammaproteobacteria bacterium | reverse complement strand
AAGACACGTTCGGTCATCGGGCTGGTACCGCAGGAACTCACCACGGATGCGTTTGAAACCGTGTGGAACACGGTGAGCCTGAGCCGCGGCCTGTTCGGCAGGCCGCCCGATCCGGCGCATCTTGAAAGAGTCCTGCGTGATCTCTCGCTCTGGGAGAAACGCAACAGCCGGATTATCACCTTGTCCGGCGGGATGAAGCGCCGCGTGATGATCGCGAAAGCGCTGTCGCATGAACCCTCGCTGCTGTTTCTCGACGAGCCGACTGCGGGTGTGGATGTGGAACTGCGGCGTGACATGTGGCAACTGGTGAGAAGGTTGCGCGCCAACGGCGTGACCATCATTCTCACGACGCATTACATTGAGGAAGCCGAGGACATGGCCGACCGGGTCGGCGTGATACACAAGGGCGAACTCGTCGTGGTCGAGGAAAAAACTGCGCTGATGCGCAAGCTCGGCAGAAAGGAACTTGTGCTGCATCTGAACGAGCCGCTGCAGACCATTCCACCGGCACTTGCACGCCACAGACTGGAAACCCGGAATGGCGGCAACGAGCTGGTTTACAGCTACGACACGCATGCCGAACATACCGGCATTACGGCGCTGCTGTCCGATCTGCGCGATGCCGGGCTGCATTTCAACGACCTCAGAACAAAACAAAGTTCGCTGGAAGAAATTTTTGTGAGCCTCGTGGGAGAACGTAAATGAACCTGTATGCAGTCCGCGCCCTGTACACCTTCGAAATGGCGCGCATGAAGCGCACGCTGGTGCAGAGTGTGGTCTCGCCCGTTATTTCGACGTCGCTGTATTTCGTGGTGTTCGGCTCGGCGATCGGCTCGCGCATCAAGGAAATGGACGGCATCAACTACGGTTCCTTTATCGTGCCGGGCCTGATCATGCTGTCTCTGCTGACGCAGAGCGTGTCGAACGCGTCTTTCGGGATCTACTTTCCGCGTTTCACCGGGACGATTTACGAGCTGCTGTCGGCGCCGGTGTCGTCGTTTGAGGCGGTACTGAGCTTCGTGGGTGCAGCGGCCACAAAGTCGGTGATTCTGGGGCTCATCATTCTCGCCACCGCGGCGCTGTTCGTGCCGCTGCGGATCAATCATGTATTCTGGATGCTGCTGTTCCTGATGCTGACCTCACTCAGTTTCAGCATGTTCGGCTTCATCATCGGCATCTGGGCGGACAATTTCGAAAAGCTGTCGCTGGTGCCCATGCTGATTCTGACGCCGCTGACGTTTCTCGGCGGCAGTTTCTATTCCATCAAAATGCTGCCGCCGGTGTGGCAGACCGTCTCGCTGTTCAATCCGGTGGTGTACCTGGTCAGTGGATTTCGCTGGAGCTTTTATGGTTCCGGCGACGTCAGCCTGGGTGCGAGTCTCGGAATGACTGCGCTGTTCATGCTGACCTGCCTCGGGATCATCTACTGGATATTCCGGACCGGCTATCGCCTGAAAACGTGAGCAACCGCGCCGCGACTCACGGGATGGCGTGACGGTTTCAATTCGCGGCGGCGTTCATGCCACCTGCCCTATTTGCTGCAGTGAAGCCAGCTTGGCGTGCACCTCTTCGTGTATGGCGTCGAGGACGTCATATCGTCTTGCGTATTCGGCGCGCTTGTTGGACGGGATTTCCGCCGGTGAACGGCGGTGAGCAGCGGCGGGCAACAGAAAGAACCCGTTGGCGACGGCCTGTCCGCCCGCCTCACGCCATAAGTCGTTGTATGACGAACGGATGTTGATCCGGTTCCGGTAGCGCCGCCGGCGAAAGACGTGTGCGTCATCTCCCACAGCGTAGATGTGCGAAATGTTCCAGCTCCCAGCCACCTGTCTCAGGATGTCAATGAGCAGGAACTTGGGGCGCAGACCATGAAACACGCGCGTGGCAAGCTTTGCGCCATCCTTGCCCTCACCGCCGGCGTGACCGCCCTGGACGCCGCCGATCAGGATTTCCCAGCCTGACGCGCCGAGGTGAACGACAAAGGTGAGCGACGCAATCCATTCGTGTCGCGGTGTCGCGTTGTGGGACTCCAGCGTACCGAGCGAAAGCGTCAGTTCGCCTTCCTGGCGCATGTGTCGCGCGTAGCCCAAGTTGACATACAGCGGAGCCTTGAGGTCGCCTACTGACTGTTCATTTAGCAGAAACGGCCGGTTCTCCAGCAGGGCGGCCAGGAACGTTACGGGTGCGTGCTGCTGGACGAACAGGTAGTGTTCGCGGATTACGCGATAGCTTTCGGCACGCGTCAGGTTACGGTGCAGGTACGGCCGAAAGGGTTTCTCATAGAACCGTGGGTGGTGCCGGGCGATTGCGGCCAGTGGTGAAGACAGCAGGAACGCGTACCAGCAGCGCCACAGACGGTAATGCACCAGGGCGCGCCACGCGGCACGCACACGTTTGACATGATAGTGCCGGCTGGTTTCGCTGAATGTCAGACTGGAAGTGCGAAACACCTCCAGAAACGTGCGGAATTCGGATACCGCCGGCCGGTGGATCTGCAGCGCTGGCTGGTGAAGATCCGGATGGGGCCCGGAATCGGGACAGGGCCGCAAAGGCGTCGCTCGCACCTCGAGCGACGGGACGGCATGACCATCCAGCGGCCGTGGCCGCGGATCGGACGTTTGCGGTTCGGAAAGCATGTGCGCACCTGCAAATGGGAGCAACGCCAGCGGCGATGCTCCTCCCCAGCCTGTGCTTAACGCTGAAGGTGGCGGGACGTTGACGGCGGCGAAACCCTGCCGCGGATACGTCGGCGGCGTGACCACCGCAAGCTTTCGGCGTAGTTTCGCGACTGGTGGACGCCTACGGGACCGGATTCGCTACCGGGTGGGTGCCGTACCAGCAGGCAGGTGACGCAATGTCACAACGGCCGCTACAGATTGGGGTGAAGACGGCGCGAGCAGGATTGCCGCGGTTTCAAGGTGCGGTGTTGCCGCAAACCAGAGACTCTGGCCCGCCTTCAACTGCCATTCCGCGAGCCCGCGCAGTTTCACGATCAGATTGCCGCTGAGGCAATGGGCGAACAGTGTGGTGGACTGACTCCACGCAGCTTCAAACGCCCGGCCACTGACAACGTCGCAGTGGTGTTCAATCTCGCCGCGCGCGCTGATTACATTGAAATCGTGCACCGGACCGTCCAGCAACCGGCACCGGGTCTGGACATCGCCCGGGAACCGGAACGGCTGGTAGCGTTCGGCGATCCGGTTGGCGCCGTGGTCCTGCAGCGTGAGTTCCATGCCATTACCGGCGACCACCATGATACTGCGATCGTAACCGGGGAACGGCGAAAACGGACCGTCGCTGGCAACTTCGGCGATGCTGATGCGCCACTGGAACGGCTTGCCGCCGAGTCCGGCATCGGCGGGAAACACCGCGAGTTCGTGCGTGACGCCGCCACCGTTCTTCCACGGCATGCTGCGTATGTCTTCGCGGTCGAGCAGCCGGATGTTGGCGGCGAGCTGCTGCATGCGTCTAGCCGAGCGTCATCAGGCGATGCGCGACGGCGGCCGACCAGCGGCGTGGCAGCAGCCGATTGGACCAGACGGTGAGCGCATTCAGATAGCCCGCAACAACACTCGGCTTGCGATTGAACATGGCATTCAGTCCGATGCGTGCCACATCGCGGCTCTGCATCATGAGCAGGCGCTGGTACAGCGTCGGTTTCTGCCCGGCGACGTCGAGAAATTCGGTGGCGGTGACGCCCGGTGAAAGCACCGTACAACTGGTGTTGGAGCCCCGCAATTCATAACTGAAGGCCTCGCCGAAATTCAACACGAAACTCTTGGCGGCACCGTAAGCGGCATACCCGGGTGACGGCTGAAAACCGCCGATCGAACTGACCTGCAGAATGTAGCCACCG
>DASSOA010000140.1:0-3076 GCA_035701115.1 Gammaproteobacteria bacterium | reverse complement strand
ATCTGGACCATCGGCGATGACATCTGCTGGATGCGGCTGGGGGACGATGGCCGGTTATGGGCAATCAATCCCGAAGCCGGTTATTTCGGCGTGGTGCCCGGAACCAACCGGAAAACCAACAAGAATGCCTATGACATGATTACCCGCAACACGATCTTTACCAATGTTGCGGTAACGGATGACAACCAACCCTGGTGGGAAGGCCTGCAAGATGGCCGCCCGGCCCTGAACTGGAAGGGTGAGACGTACGGGACAACCAACGGCGCAGCCGCACATCCGAATTCCCGATTTACCGTATCGGCAAGCCAGAACCCCTCCTACTCGGCGCTATCCGAGGATCCGCGCGGGGTTCCCATTTCCGCGATCATATTTGGCGGGCGGCGTGCCGATGTTGCTCCTCTGGTTTATGAAGCGCGCGACTGGAACCACGGCGTACTGGTTGGCGCTAGTGTCGCCTCGGAAACCACCGCTGCCGCGACGGGAGCCGTGGGGGTCATCAGGCGCGATCCGATGGCGATGAAACCGTTCTGTGGTTACAACTTCGCGGATTACTGGGGTCACTGGCTTTCATTCGGCGGGAAATCGAACAAACTTCCCCGGATTTTTCACGTCAACTGGTTCCGGCAGGACCAGGATGGAAAATTCATGTGGCCCGGTTTTGGGGAAAATCTCCGGGTCCTGCGCTGGATCGTGGAACGCTGCGAAGGCAGGGCAACCGCCGAGGAAACCCCCATTGGGCACGTGCCGGCCACCGGCGCAATCGACACCCACAAGCTGGATGTCACGCCTGACGCCATGCGTGCGCTGCTGGCAATCGATCACGAGAAGTGGCGAAACGAAATGCGTGCGCTTGGAGAGTATTTCGAAGACTACGGAAGTCGCTTACCCGCGAAATTGCGCGAGGAACATTTGCGGGTGGTAAACTCGCTCGGCAACAACAGCTGATTCATTTATCAGGGAGAGACAACAGCCGAAAACGCCGCTTTGAGCGGCGTTTTTGCTGCTCAATGCAGCAAATCCGGGGACTTGGCAGCGTCGCTGCTTCTGGATCCAAGCAGTTCCGGAGGCACATAAGTACCACGTGAAGAAAGATCGGTCAGACGTATCCGGCCATCTTCGTCGATCTCGATCCAGAGGTGCTCCCGGGAAATGTCGCTTTGCGTCGTTTCGACACGAACGTCGCATTGCGACGAACGTCCGATGCTGTTGCGTCCGGTATGCAATGGATAGGTAACGCCGTTCTGCCCGAAAAGCTTCAGGGAGCCGGAATCCTGCTTCAGTACAAAGCGGTTACGCGCAAGATAGAGAGTGAGATTCGTACGGCTGTCGAGGTCAATCGTGATACTGCGTCGACGCGGAAGGCGCGCGTATACGCTGTGACGCGTTGTGGTAAAGCGCGGCTCCTGCTCCATGACGCCGCGCATGGACATCGGAACGACAGGCTCATTACCAATGGCTTCCACCTTACGCAGCTGATATTGCAGGCTCTCCACAAGATTACGTCGCGCATCCAGATAACGGATGTAGTGCGCCAGGGCAGTACGATGAAGTCCATCGGCGAACTGGCTGGCATTGCCGACCGCGAACAGAATACTCGGCCAATCGTGGTCTTCAGGCACACGGCTGATATCCAGTTGACGCCACAACCTTACGACGGACTGTCCCGTCTCGGCCGACCTCACCATGATATCCACCGCGTTTCTATATGCGCGCGCGACATGCCTGGCTTCGCGATTGAGAGTCTGGGAGTCAAGGGCTGCCAGGTGTTGTGCGGTCGCTGCAGGAACTTCCACACGCAAATCAAGAAATGCGCTGAATTGATCAATGTCGTCAAAAATCTGCGCGCAACCGGCAACCTCAAACTCGAGAGGCTGACGACGCACATGCAGCAACGCCTGTTTCAGAATATTGCCGATCACCTTAGTTCACTTCCTTGACCAGTGCGGTAGCCGCCCGATTGCAGCCCGGATCGGATATTATCCGACAACCACCTTCAAGTCCTTGACGGCGTTCACAAAATTCTTCACTGATTCGCCGCGCAGCCGCCGCTTCCGCTCTGATCTTCACATTGATCCGCAGGCAGTGCGATACCCACGCCATTCACATCGTACAGTGAAATGTTCTGGAACACCGACACGTCGATGAATCCACTCTGCAGCAAACCGCCCGTTTGCGAATTGGCCGCCGATTGCTGGCCGGAGTTCGTCACCTGAATGTTGCTCTGAATGGTAATACCAAGATCGGCTGCGACCTGAGTGGCAATGTCGCCTCCCGCCAAGGTCGGGATGAATTCCGGGTTGTTCAGGAACGTCTGCGATGCGCCCGTTCCAAGCTGAATCAGCGGGGTGCCGGATGAATTCTGTGGCGTCAGAACGTTGATTTCCTGACCGCTCTGACCGATCTGGCCGCCCGCGACAAGAACAATGGACTTGCCGGACACACTGGTATTCGAGGTGCCCGGGTTCTGAATCACGGAACTCTGACTTCCGGCCACGAGGATTACGGTTCCCGCAGACAGGTTCCCGGAGGTCATGGTGATATTTCCGGTACTGGCAAGTAACAGAGTGCCTGTATTGCTCATTACCATATCGCCGTTGACGGTCAGGTTACTGACAACCGGAGTATTGATTCCCAATCCATTCCGGACTGCCCCGATATCGACTTCGCCACTGTAGCCATTAAATGCAGTGCCGGTAATGTTCAAGCCACTGCCAGTTCCACTAATCGAGGCGGCCAGGCCATTTGTAACCGGAAGAATGGTGAGTACCGAACTGCCTTTGACCGAACCGACACCCCCATTGAAGCCCATGCTGTCAGCAAGCAGGGTCGAGGCGGCACCAACGTTGACGTCACCGTTGAAATCAAGCGCCCCAGCGCTGCTCGTCAGGACTCCTCCGCGAAGGGTGAGGTCGGTGGCATACGCCTGATTGCAGGACGTGGTTACCTTGGCGACGCTCGCTCTGTTCGCGCTCACGCTCAAGGCACTAAGCCCCGCACTGTTGCCTACGTCGCCCTGCAATTTAACGGCACCGTTTGCGGCGTTCAGGCTGAGGCTCTTTGCGCCATTGACGTCACC
>DASSOA010000139.1:0-13645 GCA_035701115.1 Gammaproteobacteria bacterium | reverse complement strand
TTCGCCAAGATCTGCGTTCAGGTCAATGCTGGCGCCGGGCATGGAATCGGCTCAACGAAACATCGGCAGGTCGAGTCCGCGTTCTCTGGCCACCGTCGCCGCTTTTTCGTAACCGGCATCCGCATGCCGCATCACCCCGGTTCCGGGATCGTTTACCAGCACCCGCGCCAATGCCTGTTCGGCATGTTCACTGCCGTCTGCCACGATGACGACGCCGGCATGCAGCGCATACCCCATTCCCACGCCACCGCCGTGATGGAAGCTTACCCAGGAAGCGCCGCTCGCGGTATTGAGCAGTGCGTTGAGAATTGGCCAGTCGGCCACGGCATCGGAGCCGTCACGCATCCCTTCCGTTTCGCGGTTCGGTGACGCGACCGAACCCGCGTCGAGGTGATCGCGCCCGATCACGATCGGCGCCTTCAATTCACCCTTGCGAACCATCTCGTTGAACGCGAGGCCCAGCTTGTGACGTTCCTTGTATCCCAGCCAGCAGATACGCGCCGGCAGACCCTGGAACTTGATGCGCGCACGCGCCATGTCGAGCCAGCGATGCAGGTGTTTCTTGTCGGGAAACAGTTCGCGTGCCTTGGCGTCGGTTTTGTAGATGTCTTCCGGATCGCCGGACAGGGCGGCCCAGCGAAACGGGCCCATGCCTTCGCAGAACAGCGGTCGGATATACAACGGCACGAATCCCTTGAAATCGAACGCGTTGCTGACACCCGCGTCCTGCGCCATGGCGCGGATGTTGTTGCCGTAATCGAAGGTCGGAATGCCCTTGCCGTGGAAGCCGAGCATGGCGCGCACCTGCTTGGCCATGGACTGCTTGGCTAGCTGCACGTATTTCTCCGGATCACTCGCGCGCAGTCTGGCGGCTTCCGCCAGTGAATAGCCGACCGGAATATAGCCATTCAGCGGATCGTGCGCCGAGGTCTGATCGGTCACCAGATGCGGCTGGAAATCGCTGTTCAGGATTTCTTCGAAGACTTCCGCTGCATTGCCCAGCAAACCAACTGACACGGCTTCGCCCTTCTGCATGGCCGCGCGCAGAATCGTGGCGGCTTCCTCAAGTGACTTGGCTTTATGATCGAGATAGCCGGTGGCGAGCCGCTTGTCGATGTGGCTCTCATCCACTTCTACCGCCAGGCAACACACGCCGGCGAACACGGCAGCCAGCGGCTGCGCCCCACCCATACCACCGAGACCGCCGGTCAGCAGCCATTTACCCTTGGGATCGCCGTTGTAATGCTGGCGCACCGCTTCGGCGAAGGTCTCGTAGGTGCCCTGCACAATGCCCTGGGAACCGATGTAGATCCAGGAGCCGGCCGTCATCTGGCCGAACATCATGAGACCTTTCCGGTCGAGTTCGAAAAAATGCTCCCAGGTTGCCCACTTGCCGACCAGGTTGGAATTGGCAATCAGCACGCGCGGCGCGCCCTCATGGGTTTTGAACACGCCCAC
The DNA here is from genome assembly GCA_035701115.1 of Gammaproteobacteria bacterium. Lineage (GTDB taxonomy): Bacteria > Pseudomonadota > Gammaproteobacteria > Natronospirales > REEB76 > DASSKW01. Next base: position 12,187 of record DASSOA010000139.1, on the reverse strand, counting down.
CGGTTTGCCGGACTGAATCAGCAGCGTCTCGTCGTTTTCCAGCCGTTTCAGGGTCTCAACGATCCTGTCGAAACATTCCCAGTTGCGCGCCGCCCGGCCGATGCCACCGTAAACCACCAGTTCCTTCGGATTCTCGGCCACCATCGGGTCGAGATTGTTGTGCAGCATCCTGAGGGCTGCCTCCTGCTGCCAGCCCTTGCAGGACAGCGTGGAGCCGGTCGGGGCATGAAGTTCGACGTCGCGGTGGCGGGTGGGCATGAGCGCCTCAATTTGTTGATTTGAAAGCGCTAGTTTAGCGGTTCGAAGTAATGAGACAAAACTGGCGTAAAAAAATGGCCCCGCAATGCGGGGCCGTATATGACATCGAGGCAACCGGTCAGGTTATCCGCCCGGGCCACTGAATTTCGGGGTACCCGTGGTGGCCCAGAAGTAGGCATCGCGATCCTTCTGCTGGTTCGCCGCCACTTCTTGCTTTGTTGCACAGTATGTCTGCCGCAAGTGGCTTCCCACGGGCGCCGTACGCCAGCACAGCACGTCTTCAGGATGGTTACTGTTGACTGCCGCAAGCGCTGCAGGGGTAATCTGATCCGGATGCCCCTGATACGCCATGTATTTGCCGCCCGTCGAGGCACACGCGGCCAGGGCCGGAAGCAGCATCAGCATCAACTTCGATCTCTGCTTCAGCTTCATAACGAAATCTCCCTAGAGTTCAGGACCGATTTCACGATCGATGACCTGACTATAGTTCAACCCCGCAAAGCCGAATCCGGATTTCACTCATATTTCATATCTGAAACGTGCAATCATCCTCAGATAAGGCCGGACCAGAAATCGGATCAGCAGCTTGGAGAGCAACCGCCCTCGTTTGGACCGCTCATCATGGTCTGCATCGCTTCCTGGGCCGCCTTCTTGCGCTGCTCAGCCTCTTTGCGGGTGTAGCAGGTCCGCTGCGGAATGTGGGAACCGATCTCGTTACCTGTCGTGCAGATCAGGTCGGATTTTTTCTCCTGCTGGGCATTACTGGCCACCTGGGCAGTCTTTGCCGATGCGGCATCGGACGTGGCCGCGACAGGCTGCCCGGGGTTCGAGGCACAGGCCGCAAAAAGGAACGGCAGGCTGATTGCTAGGATCCATCGAGTCATCGCCAATACTCCTCGGGAGTTGAATAAATCTACTATAATCTTAGTACTAACTTTGCAGTAATACAACCTGCCCCCACTCTGCGGGAACCTGTAATCTACTGGATTGCTAGTAGTTGGTCTATACTTTTCAATGATTCAAACGGCACCGAACCAGCCGGTGCCCGAACCTACAACCGGTAACCAGCACATGTCACCCAGACAACCGCATCCCCAGGCATCCGCGACCCCCGAGCCCACCGAGGCCGAGCTCGAACTGCTCAGGCTGCTCTGGCGCCTGGGGCCGACGACGGTCCGCCAGCTCCACGATGCCCTTCCGCGGCGGAATGGCGAAACGGCGTACACCACCGTGCTCAGCACCCTGCAAATCATGTATCAGAAGGGCCTGGTCAATCGCGATGAATCCGAGCGCGCCCATGTCTACAGCGCGGCGATCAGCCAGAGTCAGGCGCAGCAGCAGCTGTTGGGCAAATTTCTGCATCGGGTCTTCGAGGGATCCACGACCGCGCTCGTCATGCAGGCGCTGGGGTCGGCAAAACCCGCAACCATGGAAGAAATAGAGAAAATCCGCGCCCGTCTGGATGAACTCGAAGGCAAAGCACAATGAACTCCATTGCCGCGATCATTGATTCCCCTTTTTTCCAGGCACTGGGCTGGGCACTCATTCACTTCATCTGGCAAGGTGCCTGCGCGGGGGCGATTTACGCGATTCTGCGCCATGCACTTCGCTCAAGCTCACCGGCCGCGCGCTATCGCCTGGCGATGCTCACGCTTGCGGCCATGGCCATGATGCCGGTCGTCACCTTGCTGCACCTGCTAACCGGCTCTGCCGTTTCGGCCGCTTCAACGTCACCGCTGCCGGCAGCCAATATGTCGCTGGCTCCGGCTGTGGTCAGCGCCGGCTCCCAGTCCGACTGGATCGCCACTGCTGTCTCACTATTGCACGATGCCGCACCCTGGGTAGTGCCTTTCTGGGTATTCGGCGTGATGGTCATGAGTCTGCGGGTCTGGAGAGGGTGGCAGCAGACACGCGTCTTGAGGCGTACGGCAGTATTCAGTTCATTGCCCGCGTGGCAAGCCGCCGTGGATCGCCTGAAGAGCGTGCTGGGGATCAACAAGGCGATACAGCTGGCGGTGTCCGCAGCGATCAACGTGCCATCCGTTATCGGTTGGCTCAAACCTGTGATCCTGATTCCACCCGGCGTACTCACCGGTCTCACGCCGGCACAAATGGAATTGATCCTGGCCCACGAACTGGCACACATTCGCCGCCAGGATTACTTCTGGAACCTGCTGCAGGTGATTGTCGACACCCTGCTCTTTTATCATCCCGTTGTGCGCTGGATTTCGCAGCATGCGCGGATTGAGCGCGAACAATGCTGTGACGATATCGTCGTAAATCTGAACGGCGATGCAATCAATTATGCGCGCGCGCTGACCGAACTTGAATGCCTGCGCGCTCCGCAAAATGCGATCATCATGGGTGCCGGTGGCGGGCACGTGATTGACCGCATTGACAGGCTGATCGGATTGCCCGCCGCCGAAATCCCGCCGTATTCCTGGTTGCTTCCGGTTGTTGCGTTGGGCTTGCTGATTACCGGCAGTTTTGCCCGCCCCGCCTATAAAGCAACGTCGCTGCCGGCCCTGGTCGAGCAACACATTCCTGGCAGCAGTCACGCATCCGAATCCGTGAATCGCAGGACTGCAACGCCGGAGCACCTGAAACTGCAACCTACAGACGTGGCGATCGCAAACCTGAACCCCACGGGCCTCACGAAAATCGGCGCGCCTGCCCCGGTCGAACCCGTCTCGTCAATGCCCCGGTTGGCCGCACCGGGGGCGCCGCCGCTTGCACCCTTGATGGCGCCAACCCGCGCGCCGGCGCCGCAACGCTCCGGCGGCGAAATACTGGAACGCCAGACGCCGCACTACCCGCAGTTCGCGCTGGAGCGCGGCATTTCCGGTTCGGCAACGGTCTCCTTTACGCTGACGGCGGATGGTGAAATAACCAATATCAAAGTGGCCCACGTGCAGGGGTCGCACTTGTTTGGTCAAGCAGCCGTCAACGCGCTGAAAAACTGGAAATTCACGCCGGTGATGATTAATGGCAAGCCCGTGGATCAAACCCTGACGCAGGAATTCGATTTCCGCCTCAATTCTCCCGACGACAAAACCGGAACCTGCCGCATTCCGATCGGCTTCCACGTTTGCAGCAGAAACTGATATCAGCTCAAGTCAGTCGCCGTGGCAGGCCCGCCGCCATCCGGCGCGCCTGCACGGCGCACAAGCTCGGCGCAAGCTGACGCGTTATCCCACCCAGGCCCGCGCATTTCTGAACATACGCATCCAGGGCGAATCTTCGCCCCATTCCGGCGCATGCCATGACATCTGCACGGTTCTGAATACGCGTTCCGGATGCGGCATCAGCAGCGTGAAACGCCCATCCGTATTGGTAATGCCTGCAATACCAAGTGGGGACCCGTTTGGATTGGCCGGATATGCAGTCGCAACCCGTTCCTGATTGTCAACAAAACGCATGGTCACGCGCGTACTTGCAAGCAGTTTCTGCGGGCCATCCGGATTGGAAAAGTGTGCACGTCCTTCCCCGTGTGCAACGGCAACCGGAATCACGGATCCTTCCATGCCGGCAAAGAACAGCGAAGGCGACGGCATCAACTCCACCAGGCTGAGGCGCGCCTCGTACTGCTCCGAGCGATTGCGCACGAAGCGCGGCCAGCCGGCCGTGCCCGGAATGAGATCGCCCAGGCCCGCCATCATCTGACAGCCGTTGCACACGCCCAACCCGAAGCTGTCGAGTCGCGCAAAGAAATTGCCGAATTCCTCGCGGGCGCGGGCGTTGAACAGGATGGACTTGGCCCAGCCCTGTCCCGCACCCAGCACGTCGCCATAGGAAAAGCCGCCACAGGCGGCCAGCCCCTTGAAATCCACCAGGCTGACGCGGCCTTCGAGGACATCCGTCATGTGAACGTCCACGGCCGTGAACCCTGCACGATCGAACGCCGCCGCCATTTCAATCTGCCCGTTTACGCCCTGCTCGCGCAGGATCGCAATCCGCGGCCGCGCGCCGGTTCCAATATATGGCGCGGCATTGTTCTGAGCGGGATCGAATGATGTCCGTGCGTGCAGTCCCGGATCGTCGGCCGCAAGTTTGGCCACAAACTCCTGTTCCGCGCATTCGGGGTTATCGCGCAGCCGCTGCATCTGGTAACTGACTTCGCTCCATGCACGCTGCAGGGTGACGCGGGGTTCATCAATCACGCTGCGGCGCTGGCGGCTGAACACGATCCGGTCATCCTGCCGAAGCGCACCGATTACATGCACGCAATGACCAAGTCCGTGTCTTGCAAGCACTGACTCTGCGGATGCCAGGTCCTGCTCGCGGACCTGAATGACCGCACCTGCCTCTTCGGCAAACAGCGCCGCCGCCACATCATCACCCAGTGCATCGAGATGCACATCAATGCCGCAGTGCGATGCAAACGCCATTTCGCACAGGCTCGCGAACAGGCCGCCATCCGAACGGTCGTGATAGGCAAGCAGATACCGCCCGCCAAGCAACTCCTGGACCGCGCTGAAAAAAGCGCGCAGCAAGCCTGGATTTTCCAGATCCGGCGCTTCGCTGCCGATTTCCCCGTGCACTTGTGCAAGACACGATCCGCCCAGCCGGTTGCGCCCCTCACCGAGATCAATCAGCAACAGACGCGTATCGCCGTGCGTATTGAGCAGCGGCGTCAGCGTATGCCGGATGTCATTGACCGGCGCGAAAGCCGAAACAATCAGCGAAACCGGCGAAGTCATGGTGCGCGTGTTGCCGTTCTGCTGCCAGACGGTTTTCATGGACAGCGAGTCCTTGCCCACCGGAATGGCAATATCGAGCGACACACACAGATCACTGATGGCACGCACCGTGTCGTACAGGGCGGCGTCTTCTCCAGGCTGGCCGCAGGCGGCCATCCAGTTGGCGGAGAGACGAACCAGATCAAGCGCACCGATGTCCGCGGCGGCGATGTTGGTAATTGCTTCGGCGACCGCCATGCGTCCGGACGCGGGCGCATTCAAAATCGCGAGCGGCGCACGCTCTCCCATCGCCATCGCTTCGCCGCGATGACCATCGAAACCGGCGGCGGTCACGGCGACGTCGCTGACGGGAACCTGCCACGGCCCGATCAACTGGTCGCGCGCAATCAATCCGCCCACGGTGCGATCGCCGATCGTGATCAGAAAACCTTTGTCGGCCACGGTCGGCAGGCTCAGCACCCGCATGGCGCTGTCGCGCAAATCGAGTGTCGCCGTGTCGAATGCGCGCTTCGGCGCCGCTTGCCGTTCCACCTTGCGGAGCATTTTCGGCGGCTTGCCCAGCAATACTTCCATCGGCATGTCAACCGGACGACTGTTGAACTGCGGATCGAGCACGACCAGCATTTTTTCGCCGGTCGCTTCACCGAGCACTGCAAACGGACAACGCTCGCGCGCGCAGAGCTGTTCGAATTCCGGCAGCTGCTCGGGCGCGATCGCAAGCACATAGCGTTCCTGTGCCTCGTTGCACCAGATTTCCATCGGCGACATGCCGGGTTCGTCGTTCGGTATGCGGCGCAGATCGAACACCCCGCCGCGCTCGCTGGCGTCAATGATTTCCGGCACTGCGTTGGACAGTCCACCGGCGCCCACGTCGTGGATAGACAGGATGGGATTGGCGTCGCCACGTGCCCAGCATGCATCAATCACTTCCTGCGCGCGGCGTTGCAGTTCGGGGTTGCCGCGCTGTACCGACGCAAAATCGAGTTCTTCCGCACTCGCGCCGCTCGCCATGCTGGACGCAGCGCCGCCGCCGAGTCCGATCTTCATCGCGGGGCCACCGAGCACGATGATCTTTGCGCCTGCCGGCAACATGCGCTTTTCGACATGCCCTGCGCGGATGTTGCCGAGACCGCCGGCGATCATGATCGGCTTGTGATACCCGCGCAGCCGGTCGCCGATCTGTTGTTCATACGTCCGGAAGTAGCCGCAGATATTCGGACGACCGAATTCGTTGTTGAATGCCGCACCACCGATCGGGCCATCCAGCATGATGTCGAGCGCCGATGCAATGCGCCCGGGTTTGCCGTAATCGCGTTCCCACGGCTGCACGAATCCGGGAATGCGCAAATTGGACACTGAAAATCCAGTCAGCCCGGCTTTCGGGCGCGCGCCCCGTCCGGTCGCGCCTTCGTCGCGAATCTCGCCACCCGATCCGGTTGCCGCACCCGGAAACGGCGAAATCGCCGTCGGGTGATTGTGGGTTTCCACTTTCATCAGAATGTGGATGTCTTCCGGATGATGGCCGTACACGTTGCTGCGCGGCTCGGCAAAAAAACGATCGCCCGCGCGCCCGGCGATAACCGAGGCATTGTCACGGTATGCCGACAGCACACCACGCGGATTGTTGGCATGTGTACGCCGGATCATGTCGAACAGCGAAACGCTCTGCGGCTCGCCGTCAATAATCCAGTCGCCGCGGAAAATCTTGTGCCGGCAATGTTCCGAGTTTGCCTGCGCGAACATCATGAGTTCGGCATCGCTGGGGTTACGTCCCAGACGCTGGAAATTCTCGACCAGATAATCAATCTCGTCGTCCGAGAGCGCAAACCCGAAACTGACATTCGCCTGAACCAGTGCCTCGCGCCCACCGTTCAACACGTCGATGTGCTGCAAGGGCGCCGGTTGCGAATGGACGAACAGCTGCGCCGCCGCTTCAGTATCGAACAACACCGTCTGAGTCATGCGGTCGTGCAAATCGGCTGCGAGCCGTTCCAGTTCCTTTGCGTCCGGAACCGCATGCCCGCATTGCACGAAGTAGGCAATACCGCGTTCAATCAGGCGGACATTGCTCAGGCCACAACTGTGTGCGATGTCGGTGGCTTTGCTGGCCCAGGGCGAAATGGTGCCCAGACGCGGGACACAGAGGATGAGACCGCCGCTCGGCAGGGTCTCCGTCGGGGGAAATGCATCGTCGGTGAGCAGGCGCCCGAGCAGCGCGCGCTCCTGGTCGCCGAGATTGGCCTGGGTGTCAACGAAATAGCGGAATTCGGCCGCCAGCCCGGTCACGGACGGAAGCTTTTCCTGCAGTGCACTCAACAGTTTCTGGATACGGAAGGGAGAAAGGGCCGGTCCACCACGAAACTGCAACATGACCTGTCCTTTGCGGTGCGGGGCGCTATTTTAGCCGAAGCCCACCTGTCGCTCCAGCAGCACGTTTCAGATGGAACGCCAGTCGAGGCCGTCGAGCTGATCCGCCACGGCAATCCAGTCAGGCTCGCAATCCGCGGCTTCCGCCAGCGCGGCCTGCGCCAGCGCCGGCGTGTTGTTCTTGTCGGAAAGATGTGCTGCCACCAGATGTTGCAGACGGCCGAGATCCAGCGTGGCGAGCAAGGCGGCGGCCTGGGCATTGCTCAAATGTCCCAACGGACCCCCGACCCGTGCCTTGAGGCTCGGCGGATAGGGACCGTCCATCAGCAGCCCGGCGTCGTGATTGCATTCAATGAGCAAGGCATCGCAGCCATCGAACACCCGCTCGATGTGCGGGGTGATGTGTCCGGTATCCGTCAGCATGCCGAACCGGCGCTGCCCGTCGCTGAAAATGAACTGGGCGGGTTCGCGGGCATCGTGCGGCACCGCAACCGGCGTCACCTCGATCGCCCCGATCGAAAACACATCGTGCGGATTGAACAAGGTAGCCGATTCCAGACCGTAGCGGGTGCTGGCGTTCAGGGTGCCCGCGGTACACCAGACCGGAATGCCGAACCGCGCGGCAACGCGTGCCACCCCGCTGGCGTGATCGGTGTGTTCGTGGGTGACCAGAATCGCGGCAATGGAATCGGCTTCGACCGAGAGCCGTGCCAGCCGGGCCCTGGTTTCGCTGACCGAGAACCCGCAATCAACCAGTAAGCAGGTGCCGTCCGCCTCGACCAGCGTGGCATTTCCGCGGCTGCCGCTGCCCAGCGACGCAAACCGCATGCTCAGGCAAATCCGGCGGTCGGCGGCGGAACAATCCGCGTCATTTCTTGTTGCCCGGCGTATAGACCGGCATCGGGAACGGCGTGACGTTGCTGCCCGTCTCGGGTGTGACGATCTTGGCGACCCCTTCCTGCGCCACCTCATCAATCCGGATCACGGCATGCATCGGGATGTAGGTACGCTTCACCCCGGCAAATTCGTCCTTGAGCTTTTCCTCGCCGGGATCCACCACCACGCCGGAGCGCTCGCCGAACACCAGTTGCTCGACCTCGATGAATCCCCAGAAGCCTTCCTGGCTGACCTTGCGGGCATAGACCTCGTAGATCTTGCCCTGGTTCATGAACGTAATCTTGTAGATATGGCGGGCGGGCATGAGTTGGCCAATACGTACCGGTGGAGATAATGAAATTTTACCGGAGCACGACCGGGCCTGCCACGCAATCCTTCCAAAACAGGCCGACTGGGCTGTGGAAGCGGATGTTTCTGGGTTAAAATGCCGCCCCCTTGGAGGGGTACCGAAGCGGGTGACGCCGGTGCCTTTCAGCGAGATGCCGGTGGCATCTCGCGCCGGCGGAACGTCTCGTCAGGACGACGAGACTGGTCGGCGCTCCAAGGACGGATTTAGCGGCAGAATTGAGTACCCAGTTTACCGGAGGGGTACCGAAGCGGTCACAACGGCACCGACTCGAAATCGGTTGGGGGCTAATCGCCCCACGTGGGTTCGAATCCCACCCCCTCCGCCAACTTTCAGCAAGCCCACGCAAGGCCAGTGTCCCATCGGCGCAACTCATCCAACAATTCGAACCCACGTGGTTCACTTGGTTGGGTTCGACAAAATTGTCGGGAACAATTCTGGACCGCCGCAGACGGGCCCGCGGGGTGAACCCCAGGATCGGGCGAGCAATCCCACCCCCTCCGCCATCTTCAAATGCCTGCTTTCGTTATCGGCGTTGGGCAAAAAACCGCTTCAGAATGTCACCGCATGCCTCAGCCAGCACACCGCCAGTGACATTCAGGCGGTGATTTAACGCATCGGCCTGCACGAGATTGAAGACGGTCCCTGCCGCACCGGCACGCGGGTCCGTGGCGCCAAAAACCAGACGCCCTATGCGGGCATGCACCATGGCGCCCGCGCACATCGGACACGGTTCAAGGGTCACATAGAGCGTGGTGTCGGTCAGACGATAGTTTTCGACAGACTGGGCGGCCGCACGCATCGCGACAATTTCGGCGTGTGCGGTGGGGTCATGTGCCGAAATCGGATGATTCCAGCCACGGCCTATTATTTCGCCATTCTTAACGATCACCGCGCCAACCGGCACCTCGCCTTCCGCTTCGGCCTTCTGCGCCAGCGCCAGCGCTTCCTGCATCCAGCGCTCGTCGCTTTCATACTGATCGGCATGCATTGTGGATGTCTCAGCGCATCGCAGGGCTGGTTGCCGGTCTTTTCAATACCACAATCGCAGCCTGTGCAAGCAAGCCTATGAGGTTCACGCTCACGAGTTCCCAGCCCTTTTCAGCAGACTCATTGAGCATTTCATCCAGTGCCTTGACGTCGACTGCGGAGGTAAAAAACGCCCGCTTGCGAAAATTCAGGGTCTTGTACTCATATTTCATGTCTGCCCCCATCATTATTATTCAAAATCACTCCCATTCGATCGTACCGGGCGGCTTGCCCGTCACGTCATAGACTACACGTGAGATGCCATTCACTTCGTTGCAGATGCGGCGCGACACGCGATCCAGAAATTCGTATGGCAAATGCGCCCAACGAGCCGACATGAAATCAATCGTCTCGACCGCACGCAACGCGACGACGTAATCGTAACGGCGGCCGTCGCCCATGACGCCCACCGACCGCACCGGGAGAAACACGGCAAACGCCTGGCTGACCTTGTCGTACAGTTTCGCCTTGTGCAGTTCGTCAATATAGATGGCATCGGCCTGGCGCAGCAGATCCGCAAATTCCTTTTTGACCTCGCCCAGAATGCGCACACCCAGACCGGGGCCGGGGAACGGGTGACGGTACACCATGTCGTGCGGCAACCCGAGTTCGACGCCGATCTTGCGCACCTCGTCCTTGAACAGTTCGCGCAGCGGTTCCACCAGCTTCATGCGCATGTGCGACGGCAGGCCACCGACGTTGTGATGCGACTTGATGACGTGCGCCTTGCCGCTGGCGGCGGCGGATTCGATCACGTCGGGATAAATCGTCCCTTGCGCGAGCCAGTCCACGTCAGTGATTTTTGCGGCCTCCTCCTCGAACACGTCAATGAAGGACTTGCCGATGATCTTGCGTTTCTGTTCCGGATCGGTGATGCCTTTCAGCGCAGCCATGAAGCGCGCTTCGGCATCCACACGAATCACGCGCACACCCATGTGCCGCGCAAATGTCTCCATGACCTGATCGCCCTCGTGCAGGCGCAACAGGCCGGTATCTACAAACACACAGGTCAGCTGATCGCCGATCGCGCGATGCAGCAACGCGGCAACCACGGATGAATCCACGCCGCCGGACAATCCCAACAGGACTTTTCCGGCGCCCACCTTTTCGCGCACCGATCGGATCGCGTCGTCAATGATGCGCGTGGAATCCCACAGCGCCTTGCAGCCGCACAGTTCCAGCACGAAACGCGACAGAATCCGGCCGCCCTGCGGCGTCTGCGTGACTTCGGGATGGAACTGCACGCCGTAGAAGCGGCGCGCGTCGTCGGCGATGGCGGCGCAGGATTCGTCTTTCGACCGGCCCGTCAGGACAAACCCCGGCGGCAGCCCGGTGACGGAATCGCCGTGATTCATCATCACTTCGAGGAACGGCTTGCCGTCACCGGCCACGCCATCCTGAATTCCGTCGAGCAATTTTGACGGCGCGGTAATGGTCATACGTTCCATGCCGAATTCACGATGCGAGCCGGATTCGACCTTGCCGCCGAGCTGCGCGGCCATGTCCTGCATGCCGTAGCAGATGCCGAGCACCGGAACGCCCAGTTCGAACACGGCGCGCGACGTTTTCGGGGTTGCGTCGCCGACGACGGACTCCGGTCCGCCCGAGAGAATCACGCCGCGCGGCGCGAACTCGCGCAGCGCCTCAGCACTGATGTCGGGTGCGTGGATTTCGCAGAACACGCCGATCTCGCGCACGCGCCGCGCGATGAGTTGGGTCCACTGCGAACCGAAGTCGAGAATCAGAATGCGCTCGGCATGAATGTCGGGCTGGGTCATGGTGTCAGGCTTCCGGCAAAAATCGGTTTCCCAAAACAAGAAAGGCCGCTTGGCGGCCTTCCCTGATCTCATTCGATACGGTAGTTAGGCGCTTCCTTGGTAATGGTGACATCGTGCACGTGGCTTTCGCGCATTCCCGCACCGGTGATGCGCACAAAGCCGGGCCTGGTGCGCATTTCGTCAATGTTGCGGCAGCCGGTGTAGCCCATGCTGGAACGCACGCCGCCCATCAGCTGATGGATGATCGCCACCATGCTGCCCTTATAAGGTACGCGCCCCTCGATGCCTTCCGGCACCAGTTTTTCGACTTCGTCGGTGGCGTCCTGGAAGTAACGGTCCGCGGAGCCCTGCTTCTGTGCCATGGCTCCCAGCGAACCCATGCCGCGATAGGATTTGTAGGAGCGGCCCTGATACAGCTCGACTTCGCCCGGCGCCTCTTCGGTACCGGCGAACAGGCCGCCGATCATCACCGAGTACGCGCCCGCCGCCAGGGCTTTGGACACGTCACCCGAATACCGGATGCCGCCGTCTGCAATCAGCGGTATGCCTTTTTTGGCAAGCGCTTCCGCGACGTTCGCCACCGCACTGATCTGCGGCACGCCGACTCCGGCGACAATACGGGTGGTGCAGATCGAACCGGGACCGATGCCGACCTTGACGCCGTCCGCGCCGGCCTCGACCAGCGCATGCGCCGCGTCGGCCGTGACAATGTTGCCGCCGATCACAGCGAGATCGCGATGCTGCTGCTTGATCCGCTTTACGGTGTCGAGCACGCCCTTGCTGTGGCCGTGCGAGGTATCCACGATCACCAC